>JANYBE010000572.1 GCA_025360945.1 Rhizobacter sp.
TGCGTGTCGAAGGCGGAGGCACCGAAGAAGAATGCCGCATAATCGGCTTTGCAATCGCGCATTCGCCGCTCGTGAAGACGGCATTCTTCGCGAGCGACCCGAACCTGGGGCGCATCCTAGCGGCGGTGGGCTATGCGGGGATCGATGACCTTGACCAGACGACCATCGACCTCTTCCTCGACGACGTGCATGTCGCGAAGAACGGCGGCCGCCACCCCGACTACCGCGAGGAAGACGGCCAGCGCGTGATGAAGCAAAGCGAGATCACGGTGCGCGTGCACCTGCACCGCGGTGCCGCCAGCACCACCGTGTGGACCTGCGATCTCAGCTACGACTACGTGAAGATCAACGCGGACTACCGTAGCTGAGCGAGTGCCGCCGCGCGTGGATATCGCGCAACGCGTGCGGGTTGGCGCGGCTTGCCGGCATGGTCGAGCCGCTGTTAGGATCGCCGCTCAAATTCAAGCAGCCGACATGACACACCACTCCTCACGCCGCAACGCCATCGCCCCGCGCGATGCGTCGTCTGCTGCGCGGCGAAATGCTGGTGTGCCTATCGTCGTTGCCGGCTACCGGCTGCCCAAGCAGCTCAACGCCGCGCACTAGCCCTCTCGGCATCCGCCTCCGACGCAGAGGCTTCCGCTGAGAGTTCAGCGGAAGAACCGGATTTCGAACTCCTTCTTTCGCTGCCCCGTCAAGGCGTTCACAAGACGCTGAGCGAAAGAGAACAAAGGGTTAAGACCATGAATCAGGTCTTGAGGAAATTCACTGGCAGATTGCAGCGCCGCTTCGCGCTGCCTGTCGGTGATCTGTTGCACGACGCGACCTACCGGCGCCTGTGGACGTCGATCCTGATCAGCTCGTTCGGCGGCCAGGTCACGATGCTCGCGCTGCCGCTGACGGCCGCGGTGCTGCTGCACGCCACGCCAACACAGATGGGCTGGCTCACGAGCATGGAGATCCTGCCGTTCGTGCTGTTCTCGCTGCCCTGCGGCGTGTGGTTGGACCGGGTGCGCAAGCTGCCGGTCTATATCGCCGGCGAGACGCTGCTAGCGTTCATCGTCGCGGGCGTGCCGCTGGCGTGGTGGCTGGGCTGGTTGTCGATGCCGTGGATGTACGTCACGGCCTTCTTACTCGGCACGATCTTCACGACCGCCGGCACGGCCGCGCAGATCGTGCTCACACAGGTCGTGGCACGCGAGCGCCTGGTCGAGGCGCACGCGAAGAACGCGCTCGCGACCTCGGGCGCCGAGGTCGCCGGGCCGGGTCTGGCGGGCGGCCTGATCAAGCTGGTTGGTGCGCCGCTGGCCTTGCTAGTCGACGCTGTGCTGCTGCTGACGTCGGCGGCGATCCTGCGCGGCATTGTCATCAACGAGGAGCGCGCAATGCGCGCCGATGCGCACTTCATGCGTGACCTGAAGGCCGGCGTGCGCTTTGTCGCGCGGCACCGGCTGCTGATCGCGCTGGCGATGGCCGTCGGCGTCTGGCAGATGTGCCACAACGCGGCCATCGTCGTGCAGATCCTGTTTGCCACGCGAACGTTGGGGCTGTCGGAGCAGGCCGTCGGCCTGAGCTACATGGGCATGGGGCTGGGCACGATCGTCGCGAGCGTGTTCGGCAACCGCGTCAGTCGGCATATTGGCCCCGGGCCCTGCCTGGTGCTGGGATTCGCGGTCTGCGGTGCGGGCTGGGTGCTGCTGGCGGCGGCGCCGGCGAACGCATTCGGCGTCGCCGCGTTCGCGCTGATGCTGATGCTGTTTTCGACCGGTGCGGTGCTGGTGTTCATCAACTTCCTCGCACTGCGCCAGGCAGTCACGCCCGCGCCGCTGCTGGGCCGCATGACGAGCACGATGCGATGGCTGATCCTGCTGCCGGCCGGACCGGGTGCGCTGCTCGGTGGCTGGCTGGGCGAGCACTTCGGGCTGCGCTCGGCGCTCGCTTTTGCCGGTGGCAGCGCGTTGCTGCTGGCATTCGTCGCCTGGCGCACGCCCATCATCCGCAACGTGCGCAGGCTACCGCAGCCAGAGCAGGAGCGTGACTGGATCGGCGCCGAGGCCGACGTGCGCGCGGCGAACCCCCTGGTCGATACGCTTTGATTGAGGAGTGACGATGGAGCCCTTGCTCGAATTCGTGCCCGAGTGCATCACGACGCTGCGCCTGATCGTGCGCAGCGCACGCGCGAGCGACGCACAGGCCGTCAACACTGCGGTGGTCGAGTCGATGGACGCGCTGCGGCCGTACATGCCGTGGGCGCAGACCGAACCGTCGCTCGCGCAAAGCGAAGGCGAGTGCCGCCGCATGCAAGCCAGAGTCCTGCTGCGCGAGGATTTGCCGATGCTGATATTCGAGCGCGACGAAGACGGCCATGAAGCAGAATTCATCGGTGGTACCGGCCTGCACCGCATCGACTGGACGGTGCGGCGTTTCGAGGTCGGCTACTGGTGCCGCAGCAGCCGGGTCGGGCAGGGCTTCGTGAGCGAGGCGGTTGAGGCGGTCACGCGCTGCGCGTTCGAACAGATGCAGGCCAGGCGCGTCGAGGTGCGCATGGACGACGGCAACGAGCGCAGCTGGCGGGTGGCCGAGCGCGCGGGCTTCACGCTCGAGGGTGTGCTGCGCAGCCAGAGCCTGACGCCCACCGGCGAGCCGCGCGACACCCGCATCTACGCGAAGACTCAGCTCTGAGCGGACGCGGCGGCGGGCGAGAAGCGATCGACGGCGTCGGTGATGATGCCGTCGATGCCGATCGCGAGCAGGCGCTGCGCGGTCTCGGTGTCGTTCACCGTATAGGCGAGCGCACGCCGGCCCGCGTCGTGCAGCCGCGCGATGACTGCTGCATCCATCACCTTGTGGTTGGTGACGACGGCGACGCAGCCGAGCGCTTTCGCTTCGTCGAACCAGCCTTCGCGCAGCGTGTCGAGCAAGAGCGCGCGCGGCCAGCGGGCGTCGGCGTCCCTGGCGGCGCGCAGCGCGTCGAGGCTGAACGAGCTCAGCAGCGGCGGCACGGCCTGGCCCGCCCACAGCCGCGCGACCTCGGTTGCGACCTTGCGGCCAGTCGCTAACTCGTCGCCCGGCGTCGGCTTGATCTCCAGATTGAGCGCGAAGCCGTTGCCAATGCAGTAGGCCGCGATGGCGTCGAGCGAGAGCAGCGGTTCGCCCGCGAATGCGCGGCTGTGCCAGCCGCCAGCATCGAGTCGCGACAACGCGCTCCACTCGAGCAGCGAGGCTGTGCCCTGGCCCGACGAGGTGCGCTCCAGCGTCGCGTCGTGCAGCAGGAAGGGAACGCCGTCGGCGCTCAGCTTCACGTCGCATTCGAACGCGCGGTAGCCATGTTGTGCGCCGAGGCGGAACGCCGCGAGCGTGTTCTCGGGCGCGAGCTTGCCGGCGCCGCGATGAGCGACCCACAACGGATAAGGCCACGGGCCGGTCAGCGCCATCGCGTCAGATCCGCTTCTGTGTGTCCGCGTCGAACCAGTGCATGTGCTCGGGTACGAGTTGCAGCGTGACGGTGTCGCCGACCTTGGGTGGCGCGAGCGTTGCGTCGATGCGCGAGGTAAACAGCGTGTGGCCGACGCGGCCGTAGATCAGCCGCTCCGCGCCCAGCATCTCGAGTGCCTCCACCTTCAGTGACCAGCCCGATGCGCCGTTCTGGCTCAGCCCGACGTGTTCCGGGCGCAGGCCGAGGACCAGCTCGCCGGCGCGCGGCGCGGCCAACGGCAGCGACAGCGTCTGGCCTGCGACTTCGAAGCGCGAGCCGTCGGCGCGGCCGGTGATCAGGTTCATCGGCGGCGAGCCGATGAAGCCGGCAACAAAGGTGCTGGCCGGCGTGTGATAGACCTGCTCGGGCGTGCCGATCTGCTCCATGCGGCCGGCGTTCATCACGATCATGCGCTGCGCCAGCGTCATCGCCTCGACCTGGTCGTGGGTGACGAACAGTGACGTGACGCCGAGGTCGGCGTGCAGCTTCTGGATCTCGAGCCGCGTCTGCGCGCGCAACTTGGCGTCCAGGTTGGACAGCGGCTCGTCGAACAGGAACACCTGCGGCTGCCGCACGATCGCGCGACCCATCGCGACGCGCTGGCGCTGCCCGCCCGAGAGCTCGCGCGGCTTGCGCAGCAGGAAGGGCCCCAACTCGAGGATCTTGGCAGCCTTGTCGACGCGCGTCTTGATCTCGTCCAGCGGCACCTTCGCGATCTTCAGGCCATAGGCCATGTTGTCAAACACGCTCATGTGCGGGTACAGCGCGTAGTTCTGGAACACCATCGCAATGTCGCGCTCGCTTGGCTCGGTGTCGTTGACGACGCGCCCGCCGATCGCGATCTGGCCGGCGGAGACTTCTTCCAGCCCCGCAACCATGCGCAGCAGCGTGCTCTTGCCGCAGCCCGAGGGCCCGACGATGACGATGAATTCGCCGTCGGCGATCTCGGCGTTGACGCCGTGGATCACCTGGTTGGCCTTGGGGCCGGTGCCGTAGCGCTTGACGACGTCTTTGAGGGTGATGGATGCCATGTCTTTGTCTTCTTCTTTTCTACTTCTCGGTGTCTACCAAACCCTTGACGAACCACTTCTGCATCAGCATCACGACCAGTGCCGGAGGGATCATCGCGAGCATCGCGGTGGCCATCACGAGGTTCCAGTCGTTCGCCGCTTCTCCGCCCGAGATCATGCGTTTGATGCCGATCACGACAGGGTACATGCTCTCGTTGGTCGTCACGAGCAGCGGCCACAGATATTGATTCCAGCCGTAGATGAACTGGATCACGAAGAGCGCCGCGATGCTGGTGACGGAGAGCGGCAGCAAGATGTCCTTGAAGAAGCGCATCGGCCCGGCGCCATCCATGCGCGCGGCCTCGACCAGTTCTTCGGGCACGGTCAGGAAGAATTGCCTGAACAAGAAAGTGGCCGTCGCCGATGCGATCAGCGGCACCGTCAGTCCGGTGAAGGTGTTGAGCAGTCCGAGGCTGGCGACGACCTGATATGTTGGCCCGATGCGCACCTCGACCGGCAGCATCAGCGTCATGAAGATCGCCCAGAAGAAGAACATCCGAAAGCGGAACCGGAAGTACACGATCGCGAAGGCCGACAGCAGCGAGATGGCGATCTTGCCGATGGAGATCACGAGTGCGCTCACCAGGCTCACAAACATCATGCGGCCGACGGCCGCGTTCGAGCCCTGCGAGCTGCCGGTACCGAGCAAAGCCGAGCGGTAGTTGTCGATCAAGTGCGTGCCGGGCAGCAGCGGCATTGGCGTTTGCAGCACCTCTTCGGCAGTGTGGGTCGAGGCGACGAAGGTGATGTAGACCGGGAACGCGACCAGGATCACGCCCAGGATCAGGATCACGTGGGCAAGGATGCCAAGTGTGGGGCGGCGCTCGACCATGTCAGTAGTTCACCTTCTTCTCGACAAACCTGAACTGAATGACCGTCAGCACAATCACGATGAACATCAGCACGACCGACTGCGCGGCCGAGCCGCCGAGGTCGAGTGCCTTGAAGCCGTCGTAGTAGACCTTGTAGACGAGGATGGCAGTGTCCTTGCCCGGGCCGCCTTGCGTGGCCGCGTCGACGATCGCGAAAGTGTCGAAGAACGCGTAGACCATGTTGATCACGAGCAGGAAGAACGTGGTCGGCGACAGCAGCGGGAACTGGATCGACCAGAAGCGTCGCCACGGGCGCGCGCCATCGATCGCGGCGGCCTCGACCAATGACTTCGGGATGCTTTGCAGGCCGGCGAGGAAGAACAGGAAGTTGTACGAGATCTGCTTCCAGATCGCGGCCATCACGATCAGCGCCATTGCGTGGTTCGCGTTCAGCAGCGAGTCCCAGCGGACGCCCAGCGAGCGCAGCCCGTACGACACGATGCCGAAACTGGGCGAGAACATGAACAGCCACAGCACGCCGGCCACCGCAGGCGCGACCGCGTAGGGCCAAATCAGCAGCGTCTTGTAGATCGCCGCGCCCTTGACGACGCGGTCCGCGAACACCGCAAGCATCAGCGACAGGCCGATGCCCAGCACCGCGACCAGAACCGAGAAGATCGCGGTGGTCTTGAACGAGGCGAGGTAACCTTCGTCGTTCCAGAGGTTGCGAAAGTTCTCGAGGCCGACCCATTCGATCGAGCTGCCGAACGCGTCGGATTGCTGTGTCGATTGGATCAACGCCTGCACCGCAGGCCAGAAGAAGAACACCGCGATGACGATCGCCTGCGGGGCGAGCAAAACCCACGGCAACCATGGGGAATGAAAGACGACACGCTTTTCAGCTGCCACGGGATGAATGCTCGCTGGTCATGAAAGCGAAGCCGGCCGGTCCGCGCAACGCGTCGGGCTCGGCCGGGCAGAGGGGATCAGCCCTTGTTGATCTGCTGGAACTTCACGAGCAGCTCGTTGCCGCGCTTCACGGCGGAGTCGAGCGCTTCTTTCGCCGTCTTCTTGCCGGCCCAGACCTGCTCGAGCTCTTCGTCCTCGATCGCGCGAATTTGCACGTAGTTGCCTAGACGAACGCCGCGCGACTTGTCGGTCGTCTTCTTGATCATCTGGTTCGTGGCCACGTCGGTGCCCGGGTTCTTCTTGTAGAAGCCGGACTTCTCGGTGAGCTCGAACGAGGCGGTCGTGATCGGCAGGTAGCCGGTACGCTGGTGGCTCGCTGCCTGCACTTCGGGACTCGACAGATATGTCATGAACGCAGCCACGCCCTTGTACTCGGCCGGCTTCTTGCCACCCATCACCCACAGGCTCGCGCCGCCGATGATCGTGTTCTGCGGCGCACCGGGCACGTCGGGGTAATAAGGCAGCGCCGCCATGCCGAACGGGAACTTGGCGACCTTGATGGCTTGGCCGTAGGTGCTCGACGAGCCGAAGG
>JANYBE010000577.1 GCA_025360945.1 Rhizobacter sp.
GCCACCCGCAGGCGCTGCAACTGCGCTACCTGGAGACGCTGACGGTAATTGCCGCCGACAAGAACTCGACCATCGTGTTCCCGTTGCCTCTGGACATCATCGGGCCCATGCTGCGCCTGCTGGACCGCAAGCCGGCGTCGCCGGCCGAATAGCGCCCTCCTCCGCACCTCAGCTGTCGTCGTCGAGCAGCGAGAACTGCACGGCAAAGATATCCCGCGTCGAGACCGTGTCATCGGCGTCCTTCTCGACCAGGATGAGTTGCTGTGCATCGGGCGGGCCGGCGGGGATCACCATCTTGCCGCCGGGCTTCAGCTGGTAGATGAGGGATGACGGGATCAGCTCGACCGCTGCCGAAACGATCACTTTGTCGAACGGCGCGTGCTCGGGCCAGCCGTGCCAGCCGTTGCCGACTCGGATCTCGACGTTGCCGCAGCGCTGCCGAGCCAGCCGGCGAATTGCCTGCTCGGCCAGCTCTTCGATCAGTTCAATGCTGTAAACCCGCCGCGCGAGTTCCGCCAAGATCGCCGTCTGATAGCCGAAACCAGTGCCGATCTCGAGCACCGTATCGGTCGGCCGCAGGTCGAGTAGGTCGGTCATCACGGCGACGATGAACGGCTGCGAGATGGTCTTGCCGGACCCGACTGGCAAGGGCGTGTCGGCGTAGGCATAGGGTTGCATCTCCAGCGGCACGAACTCGTGGCGCGGCACCTTGGCCAGCGCCGCCATGACCCGAGGACCCAGTGCCGCCTTGCCCAACTGACCGCACGAATAAATCGTCTTGGCGGCGATGAGCGCGAGCATCCCCTGACGTGATTCGGAGAAGTCGTCGTCGCTCATGACCACGCCCATCCTACGCCTCGGGCAGCGCCCATGTCACGAATGCCGGGCCACTCATTCGAGCCTCCAGACGTATTCGACGGCGCCTCGCAGCGACTCGGGCATGCCATCGACCGTCCCTGGCCGGCCACGGCATTTGGTGACCGCGTCGACGGTCCAGCGGTCCAGCGGTCCAGCGGTCCAGCATCTTGTGCTCGCGCGACGCTCCGGCCGTGCGCTCGATCGGGGTCTCGGAGACGCCGCCGCGGGCATCCATCACGAAGCTGACCACCACCGTCCCACTCACGCCGGCACGCACAGCTGCAGCGCCGTACTCGGGCTTGGCGCACTGATTGAAGTCGAGCGATGGTGCGGTTCTCATCGGCACCGCGGGCGCCGGGAGTGCCACACGAACCGTCGGCGCGACGGGGGCATGCGGCGGCGCCGCCTGCCCCACTGGCTGAGAGATCGTGACCTGCGCTGGAGGCGCCACCAACGTGGCGGCGGTGATGGTCGGCGCGATCGACCAAGGCGCCGTGATGCGTACCTCCGGCGAGGGCACGAATACCGGCGGCGGCGGCGCAAACTCGGGTGGCGGCAGGAGCGGCGTTTCGGGCGGCGGCGGCTTGATCTCCACAAGGATTTTGGTCTCGACCGGGATCTTGATGATGTCGATCGCTTTGCGCGCCAGAATGGTCACCAAGAACCAGCCAAACAATAAGTGCTTCACCAGCACGATGCTGGCACCCGCCAGAACGCGGGCAGACGCGCGTTGCCGCTCGGTGTAGTTCATGCGCCACTGGCCTCGTTGGACTTCACCCTTCGGTCTTGAGACCGCGCCGGGCGCACACTGGTTCCGCGCACACTCGGCCCGGGCGAGGCGATGGAACGGGGCGGAGACGCGGCGCTCTGAAACAAGCCCGTACGTGGTTGCCGGCCGGAGGTATGGCCATGAAGCAAATTAAGCATTGGCAAGACCCGTCAACGCGACGCTTGGTGCGTGTTTGGCTCTCTCCCCCTGGGCCACGGGCTTTTCTGGCGACACCGTCGCCACCGCCAACGCGGTGATCATTGGCCTGGCGCTCATTGCCGGCGCGCTCGGCGCGATGCTGTTTCCACGTGC
The DNA here is from genome assembly GCA_025360945.1 of Rhizobacter sp. Lineage (GTDB taxonomy): Bacteria > Pseudomonadota > Gammaproteobacteria > Burkholderiales > Burkholderiaceae_C > LMDS01. Next base: position 1,940 of record JANYBE010000577.1, read on the forward strand.
TTGGGAAGAATGGACCGAAGCGGTACTCGGGCTATGGCTGATCGTGTCGCCCTGGGCGCTCGGCTTCGGCACGCATGCCGACGCTCGTCGCGCGGCGGTCGTCACCGGCATCGCGGTGGCGACGCTGGCGTTGTGGACGCTTGCGACCGACAAGGACTACAGCGCCTGGCTGCGCGACGGGACAGCGCCTTGAGGGCGTCACGCATAAGCGCTTGCCGCGGGTCGGCCGGCCCGCGGCATGATCTGGCGTTGCGCCTCGTCGCGGAGCACACTGCGGACTGGCTGATGCGGCGTCACGTCCTGTCCAGGGCAGCGTCGGTCGCCTTGCACACGGAGGCCCTCATGTCCATCCCATCGCGTCTATCCAGCTACCTCGATCAACGCGGCGCGCGCTACGAGATCTGTGTGCATGAGCCCAGCAGCAACAGTGCGCAAACCGCGCGCAGCGCCCGTGTCTCACCCCACCAGCTCGCCAAGCCGGTCATCGTCGAAGACGACGCCGGCTTGGTCATGGTGGTGCTGCCGGCCGACCGGAACGTCAGGCTCGGTGAGTTGTCACGGGCGCTTGACCACAAGCATCTGCGGCTTGCCGAGAAGAGCCGCGTGGAGGCGCTGTTCGCGGACTGCGAGCACGGTGCCGTGCCTGCGCTCGGCATGGCCTGGGGCATCGAGACCGTCGTCGACGACGAGCTCGAAGCCAGCGAGGTCGTCTACATGGAAGGCGGCGATCATGAGCGCCTGTTGCGAATGTCGCACGATCAGTTTCACGCGCTGATGCTCGCTGAACGGCACGGGCATTTTAGTGGCCATCCGATCCATTGAGTCGCTGCGGCGCATCTGCAAGCGCACCGAAGCGCCCGCTGTTCACCTCAGCTCATGACGAGGCCCGCATGGACCAAGAAACCTTCAATCTCAGTCTTCGCAAGTTCCTCAAGACAGTGGGCGTCGGTTCTCAGCGTGAGATCGAACAGGTGGTTGCGAAGGCCGTCGCCTCAGGAGCGATCACCGGGGGCGAGACGCTCGCAGTGACGATGACCTTGAGAATCGACGCCTTAAAGTTCGAGTTTATGTTCGACGGCGAGATCAGGCTTGAGTAGGGTCGCGACACTGCGCAAAGCGTTTGTCCACCCCTGAGCGTCGAGAAGCCCCATGACCACGGTCGCCGACATCCTGAAATCCAAAGCCAGCACGGCGGTTCACGCCGTCGATCCGGCGGAGTCGGTGCTCGAAGCGGTCCGCTTGATGGCGCAGGAGAACATAGGCGCGCTGCTGGTCGTCGAACGCGACCAGGTCGTCGGCATCGTCACCGAGCGCGACTATGCACGCAAGGTCGCGCTGAGGGCCCGCGCGTCGAGAGACACCCCCGTGCGCGACATCATGACCAGCCCAGTCATGTATGTGCGACCGCATCAGACGAGCGAGGAATGCATGGCGCTGATGACCGAGAACCGGCTGCGCCATCTGCCGGTCATGGATGGAGGCAAGCTGATGGGCCTGATCTCGATCGGCGACCTGGTGAAGGACATCATCTCCGGGCAGAGGTTCATCATCGAGCAAATGGAACACTACATTTCGGGGCAGCGCGGGTGATCGATCGTCGCGCTCGAAGGCTTCAGCCGATCGGACCGGAAAGGACGGGCGCCACGCAGTGGTCGGACCGCAGCACGGCGAACAATCCGAACGCGTAGACGATCGAATAGCGGAACGTCAACATGGCCGGACGCTCGACGCGGGGCTCTGTCGCAATGGAAGCCCTCAGTCGGTAGGCGAATCGCGGGATACCTTCAACGCAAGCCTGGCACTGCAACGCTGGGTGATTGAAGTGTTCGTGCGCGCGAGCCCCGCGCGACATCCAACAACGTGGATGGTCCATGCGCCAAAGGGAGAAGACTTGTGAATCGATCAGCGCTCGATGAAAGGCGGACTGCCGTGGATTGGTGGTTCATTTGCAAGGCCTCAAACTCGGGTCAGCGCAACGCGCTCAGAAGACCCCGCACGGACCAGGGTGGCCGCGGTTTCCGAGTGCCGGCCGGGCGATTAAGCTTTCAGTTTCGAAACTCGTGAAAGGAGCCGCCTATGAAGCCATTCCTGATCGCGCTCGCCTTCGTCGGCGCCAACGCGATGGCCTGTTCTGACACCGCCATGGATGCATTGGCGCCCAGCACCGACAAACCTGTCGTCGCCGTCGTGAAGGCCAAGCCCGCGGCACCGCGAGCGAACACGAAGACGGTGACCAAGGTCGCTGTGAAGCCGACGACGGACGTGCGTAAGGCCACGACGCTGTAGCGCGTGGCAGCCGTGCGCCGGGCCCGGTGCTGCACCGGCCCGGCATTTTTTTGTTTGGCGCGCGAACCCGGGCAGCCGGCCGGTCGAGCAGCCATCTGGTCATCAACCTCGGGGACACCTCCGGCCACACCAAAATGAGCTCTGGCAGCTGCTGCTGCTTTCGCTCAGACCAGTTTGACGTTCTTGAGGGGCAGGCTGCGAACCGGCTTGCCGGTTGCAGAATGGATGGCATTGAGCACGCTCGGTGTCACGACGCAAATCGTCGACTCGCCCACGCCGCCCCAGAAGTCGTACGAAGGCACGATCACAGTCTCCACCTTAGGCATCTCGGCCAGCCTGAGGATCGGGTAGCTGTGGAAATTAAGTTCGCTCGCGCGCCCGTTGGCGATGCTGATCTCGCCATACAGAGCGGCCGACAGGCCGTAAGCCACCGAGCCCTGCACCTGCGCCGCGATCTGGTCAGGGTTCACCGCGTGTCCGCAGTTCAGCGCAAGGACCATGCGATGCACCCTGAGCTCGCCGCGCGGGCTGACCGACACCTCGGCCACCGCTGCGGAGTAGCTGCCATAACCCATGAACTGTGCGATGCCGCGGTGCACCCCGGCAGGCAGCGGCTTGCCCCCGGCGGCATGTTCGGCCGCAGCGCCGAGTACCGCCAGGTGCTTCAGATGCTTGCCCATCATGCGACGGCCAAAGGCCAGCGGATGCACGCCTGCTGCTCGCGCCACCTCGTCGATGAAGCACTCCATGTAGACGCCGTTCTGGTTCGTGTTGACGCCGCGCCACGGGCCTCACCGGCGCACAGTCGCTGTGCATTGCGGTGCCATCCGATACAGCACGCTGGGTCGTCAGCGAACTTATGCGTCACGGCCGTGCGCGCCGGGCCTGGCTGGGCATCGCGGCGCAGACGGTGCCGGTACCCCGCCGCTCCGTGCTTCACCACGGCCTGGAGGTGGCGAGCGCGGTGAGCGTCGACGAAGTGTTGTCAGACAGCCCGGCAGAACGTGCCGGGGTTCGCGCTGGTGATCGCATCGTGCGGGTCAATCGTTTGCCGACGCAGGATGTGGACACCTTGCACCGCCTGCTGGGCGGTGAGCGCATCGGGCGCAAAGTGCGCGGAGAGCTTCTTCGCGGCCCACAGAAAATGGCGCTCGATCTTGTCCCGGCGGCGCGCGTCTGAAGAACTCAAGAACGCAAAATAGGTCTGAAACATGAGCACACTCGCCGACCCACCTACCCGCGAGCAACTGCCCTATGGCTGCTCTAGGCGACACACGCCCGCGCCATGCTGGGCGGGCCATCGCTCTCGCCGGCCAGCAGCGCCGGCATGCGCAGACGCTGCAGTGATTCGGGCGCAACCCCCTTGAGCCGTGCCAGCACCAGTTCCGCCAGCAGCGTGCCAACCAGGTCCGCCGTTGGTTGGTCGATCGACGTGATCGGGCTGCGGATCACCGAATCCGGACCGAGACCGTCGTAGACGATCACCGACAGGTCTACTCCCAGCACACGCCCGGCATGCAACGCGGCATGCACCGCGCCGGCGCCGGCCAAGTGGTTGTCCACCAGCACGGCGGTTGGCGGTTCGGGCAAGGCGAGCAAGCGCTGCATCGCCGCGTATCCGGAGCGCCGGTCCAACGCGAAGCGTTGCACCGCATTGAGGTCCAACGTCAGGCCGGCGCCCTGCAGCGCACCCGTGAAACCCTGGAACCGCTGTGCTGCGAAGTTGTATGCCGGTGGCGCACCCAGATAGCCGATCGTGCGATGGCCGAAGCCGATCAGGCGCTCCGTGCCCATGCGCGCGCCGGCCACGTTGTCGAAGTCGAACCAAGCGTAAGGGGCGGCGAAGTTTGCGCTGCGCCCGTAGGCGACAAACGGCATGCGGTTGCTGTTTAGCAACTCGAGGCGGTCGTCGTCGACCTTGGTCCGAGCCACGACGAAAGCATCCACGCGGCGCCCTGCGATCGCGCGCTTGTAGGCCGCCAGCTCATCCTTGGCCGTGGCCGAGATGATGAGCAGATCCATGCCGACTTGCGCGAAGCTCTCGCTCATCGCGTGAACGACCTCGAGAAACTGCAGGTCGCCCAGATCACTCGGCGTGATCGGGAAGACGATGCCCACCGCGTCGGCGCGCCCGAGCGCCAAACCTCTGGCGCGCAAGTCGGGCTGGTAGTGATGGCGCGCCGCGGCCTGTTGGACGGCAATGCGGGTCGCCTCGGCCACCTCGGGATAGCCGTTGAGCGCGCGGCTCACCGTGGTCAGCGACAGGCCAAGTTCTTCCGCGATTTTCTTCAGCGACATTCGGTGTGGCCTGTTGGCGCGCCAGGGGGGTACACGCCTGACGTTCCGACTATGCCATAGCGAACGCCGATGCAAAGCCTGGCGCGGTCTTGCGCCGGCCGGCCGACCGGATAAAGGGTAAATACCGGCCAACGAAAAGATTCGCTTGTGTAGACTTCAAAGCGCTTTGGAAGCGCGCGCTAGCACAAGTTCCAAAGCGCTTTGAAAATCAGGGCATTCAGACCCCGACGAACCCCATAACCTAGGACGAGACAACATGAAATCCATGACCTTGAAGCTGACGGCCGCTGCCGCGCTGGTGAGTGTGGTTGCGTTCGGGGCGCAAGCCGCCGGCGTGACCGTGACGATCGCGTGCGGTACGGTCGGGCAAGACTTTGACTTCTGCAAGAAGGCAGGCGACGAATGGAGCGCGAAGACCGGCAACACCGTCAAGCACCTGACCATCCCGCAGTCCACCTCCGACATCCTGGGGCTGTTCCGCCAGATGTTTGCCGCCAAGTCGACCGACCTGGATGTGCTGAATGTCGACGTGGTCTGGCCCGGCATCATCAAGGATCAGCTGCTCGACCTGACGCCGTACACGCACGGCGCCGAGAAGGAGCACTTCCCCGCGATCGTCGCGAACAACACCGTGGGCGGCAAACTGCTGGCGATGCCCTGGTTCACCGACGCGGGCGTGCTGTACTACCGCAAGGACCTGCTTGCCAAGTACAACGAGAAGGCGCCGACCACCTGGGACGAGCTGACTGCGACCGCGAAGAAGGTCATGGACGGCGAGCGCAAGGCCGGCAACGGCGACATGCAAGGCTTCGTTTTCCAGGCCAAGGCCTACGAAGGCCTGACGTGCGACGCCATCGAATGGGTCTCCAGCTATGGTGGTGGCTCGATCGTCGACGCGAGCGGCAAGGTCACGGTAAACAACCCGCAGGCCGTGAAGGCGCTGACTACCGCAGCCGGCTGGATCGGCACGATAGCGCCGACCGGTGTGTTGAACTACGGCGAAGAAGACGCTCGCGGTGTGTTTCAGAAGGGCAATTCGGTGTTCATGCGCAACTGGCCCTACGCTTGGTCGCTGAGCCAGGGTGCCGACAGCCCGGTCAAGGGCAAGGTCGGCGTCGTTGCGCTGCCCAGGGGTGACAATGGCAAGACCGCCGCGGCGCTCGGCGGCTGGCAGCTTGCGGTCAACAAGCACTCGATGCACCCCAAGGAATCGGCGGATCTGGTGATGTATCTGACCAGCGCCGCGGTGCAGAAAGACCGGGCGATTCGCGGCTCGTACAACCCGACCATTCCAGTGCTATACAAGGATGCCGAAGTGCTCAAGGCGAATCCGTTCTTTGGTGACCTGTACGACACGTTCGTCGGCGCCGTGCCGCGCCCGGCAACAGTGACCGGCGTCAAGTACAACGAGGTCTCGGCGGCGTTCTGGAACGCGACGCACGACGTGCTGTCGGGTACCGCGAAGGCCGACGAGAGCCTGAAGAAGCTCGAGGCCAAGATCGAGTCGATTCGTCGCGGACCGAAGTGGCAATGACGAGCCGCTGAGACGACCCGAGCGTCCGCGCCACGGCGCCGACTCCTTCGACACCGGAGTACTTATGAGCACGCCGAAGTCCGAACTCACGCGAGAGCGCACGCGCAGCGCGTGGATTTTTCTCGCGCCGACGCTTGTCGTGCTGCTCATGGTGGCCGGTTGGCCGCTCGGACGCACGATCTTCTTCAGCTTCACCGATGCGAGTCTCGAGACAATCGGTGAGTCGACTTACAAGATGGCCGGGTTGGCGAACTACTTCGGCCCGTACGGCGTGTTCAATTTCGGCGCCGCTGAGGGCTTCTGGGCAACCGACTGGGGCATGGCGATCCAGAACACTTTCAAGTTCGCGATCGTCTCGGTGGTGCTTGAAACCATCCTCGGCGTCGTGTTCGCGTTGGTGCTGAATGCCGAATTCAAGGGCCGATCGTTCGTGCGCGCCGCGGTGCTGGTGCCGTGGGCGATTCCGACCATTGTCTCGGCCAAGATGTGGGCCTGGATCATGCACGACCAGTTCGGCGTGATGAACGCGCTCTTGCGCAGCGCCCACATCATCGACCACAACATCGCATGGACGGCCGACCCGGCGTTTGCGCTCTGGTCGGTCGTGCTGGTCGACGTCTGGAAGACGACGCCATTCATGGCGCTCCTGACCTTGGCTGCACTCCAGATGCTTCCGCGGGACTGCTACGAGGCCGCGCACGTCGACGGCATCCATCCGGTTAAAGTGTTTTTCAAAGTCACGCTGCCGCTGATCTGGCCGGCGCTAATGGTCGCGGTGATCTTCCGCTTGCTCGACGCGCTGCGCGTCTTCGACATCATCTACGTGATGACCTCAAACAGCGTCAGCACGATCAGCATGTCGGGCTTCGTTCGGCGCGAGATCGTCGACAACAACTACGTCGGCTACGGCTCGGCAGCGTCCACGGTGCTGTTTCTGATTATCGCCGCGTGCACGCTGATTTATCTGAAGGTCTCGCGCGTCGAACTCGGCGGCAAGAAGTAAGGCGGCACCCCATGGACCAGACCATTCAACGCATCCTCGGCAAGGCAGGCTTGTACGCGCTGGTCGCGCTGATCTCGCTGTTCTGCCTGTTCCCGTTCTATTTCGCGATCGTCACGTCGCTGAAGTCGGGCACCGAACTCTTCAGCACAACCCTGTGGCCAGCCGCGCCCAGCCTGAGGAACTACGTCTCGCTGTTCACGATCGCCGAGCAGCCGTTCGGGCGCCACATTCTGAATTCGCTCGGTGTCTCGTTCATGGTCGTCGTCGTCTCGCTTTTTCTCGGCGTGACGGCGGCCTACGCGCTCGGCCGCATCAACTTCAAGGGCAAGGGCCTGCTGCTGCTGACCATCCTCGCGGTGTCGATGTTCCCGCAGGTCGCGGTACTGTCGGGCATGTTCGAGTTGATGCAGGCGATCGGCTTCTACAACCACTGGTGGGGTCTGACGCTGCCGTACATGGTGTTCACGCTGCCGTTCACGGTCTGGGTGCTGACCACCTTCGTGCGCGATCTGCCAAAGGAGCTCGAAGAGGCCGCGATCATGGACGGCTGCACGCCATGGGGCATCATCACGAAAGTCTTCCTGCCAGTGATGTGGCCGGCGCTGGTCACAACCGGGTTGCTTGCGTTCATCGCCGCGTGGAACGAGTTCATGTTCGCGCTGACCTTCGTGCTCGACAACAGCGACCGCACCGTACCGGTGTCGATTTCGCTGATCAGCGGCGCGGACAAGTACGAGATCCCATGGGGCAAGATCATGGCCGCCTCGGTGCTCGTAACGCTGCCGCTGATCGCGCTGGTGCTGGCGTTCCAGCGCAAGATCGTCGGCGGGCTGACCTCCGGCGCGGTCAAGGGCTGACGAGCGTGAACGTGCCGAGACGATCCGATTGGTGGCGCGGTGGAGTCATCTATCAGATCTATCCGCGTAGCTTTCAGGACAGCAACGCCGATGGCATCGGCGATCTGCGCGGCGTCATTCAACGCCTGCCGTATCTGGCCGATCTCGGCGTCGATGCGCTCTGGCTATCGCCGTTCTTCAAGAGCCCGATGAAGGACTTCGGCTACGACATCGCCGACTACCGCGATGTCGATCCGATCTTCGGCACGCTGGCCGACTTTGACGCGCTCGTGCAGGCCGCGCATGTACACGGCCTGAAGGTGCTGATCGACCAGGTTTTGAGCCACTGCTCAGACCAGCACCCGTGGTTCACAGAATCGCGCGCGAGCCGAGAAAACGCACGTGCGGACTGGTTTGCGTGGGCCGATCCAAAAGCCGACGGCACGCCGCCGAACAATTGGCAATCGATCTTCGGGGGCAGCGCCTGGCAATGGGACACGCGCCGGCGCCAGTACTACCTGCACAACTTCCTGGCCAGCCAGCCAGATCTGAACTTCCACAACCCCTTGGTGCAAGAGGCCGCTCTGGCGAACCTGCGCTTCTGGCTGGATCGCGGCGTCGACGGCTTTCGCCTCGATGTCATCAACTTCTGCTTCCACGACGCGCAGCTGCGCGACAACCCGGCGCGCACCGCGGCTGTCGTCTATGACCCGGCCGTCAACAGCGTCACGCCGTATGCGTGGCAGCGCCACGTCTACGACAAGAGCCAGCCCGAGAACCTCGCATTCCTGGCCCGCTTGCGGGCGTTGATGAACGAGTACCCGGGCACGACCACGGTCGGCGAGATCGGCGACGACGACACACTCGCACGAATCGCCGAGTACACCGGCGGCGGCGACAAGCTGCACATGGCCTATGGCTTCGACCTGCTCGGGCCGCGTTGCGATGCGCGCTTCGTGCATCGGGTGATCGAGCGGTTCGAGGCCGCCGTCGACGCCGCCGGCTGGGCCTGCTGGTCCTTGTCGAACCACGACGTGCCACGCGTCGCGACGCGCTGGCAACTGCCCGGCATGGTCGACCGCGGCGCCTGGCTGCGCTTGATCTTCGCGCTGCAACTGAGCCTGCGCGGCTCGCCCTGCGTCTACCAGGGCGACGAGCTCGGCCTGACCGAGGTGACGCTGCCCTTCGAGGCGCTGCAAGACCCCTTCGGCATCACGATGTGGCCCGAATTCCGTGGCCGCGACGGCTGCCGCACGCCGCTGGTCTGGGACGGGTCGGCGCCAAACGCCGGCTTCAGCACGGCCGCGCGCACCTGGTTGCCGGTAGCGGACGAACACCTTCCGCTGGCCGCGCAAGCGCAAGCGCGTGACCCCGGCTCGCTGCTCGCCTTTTACCGCGCGATGCTGGCATGGCGGCGCGTGCGCCCGGTGTTATGCAGTGGCGCGATCGAGCTGCTGCCGGCCGATGACGCGGTGCTTGCCTTCATTCGCCGCGACACCGCCACCGACCCGCCGCAGGCGCTGCTGTGCGCCTTCAACCTGAGCGCATCTGAAGTCCGCTACGCGTTGCCGGCCGACCGAGTGCCGACCGAGCTCGATGCTCCTCCTCACCCGCTGCCGTCCGGATGGCTGGTCGGCCCCACCCTCGAGCTGCCGCCGTGTGGTGCGGCCTTTGCCACGCTCTAAAAGGAGAGACAACACCATGTCCGCCATCCGCTTCCGCGATGTTCACAAGCGCTACGATAAGGCCAACCTCGACACGATCCGCAAGGTCGATCTGGACATCGACGACGGCGAGTTCGTCGTCTTCGTCGGTCCGTCGGGCTGCGGCAAGTCGACGCTTCTGCGCATGGTGGCCGGACTCGAGGACATCAGCAGCGGCGAGCTCAGCATCAAGGGCAAGCGCGTCAACGAGACTCCACCGTCGCGGCGAGGCGTTGCGATGGTGTTTCAAAGCTACGCGCTGTACCCGCACATGAGCGTGTACGACAACATGGCGTTCGGCTTGAAACAGGCCAAGACAGACAAGGCGACGGTCGACCAGCGCGTGCGCAAGGCCTCGAAGATTCTGCAGCTCGATCCGCTCTTGCAACGCCTGCCCAAGGAGCTCTCTGGCGGACAACGCCAGCGCGTCGCGATTGGCCGCGCGATCGTGCGCGAGCCCGAGGTGTTCCTGTTCGACGAGCCGCTTTCCAACCTCGACGCCAAGCTGCGCGTGCAGATGCGGCTCGAGATCAAGCGCCTGCAGCGCGAACTCGCCGTCACCTCGATCTATGTCACCCACGACCAGGTCGAGGCGATGACGCTGGCCGACCGGATCGTGGCGCTCGATGCCGGCGTCATCCAGCAGGTGGGCCCGCCGCTCGAACTCTATGCGCGGCCGGCCAACCTGTTTGTCGCCGGCTTCATCGGCTCGCCGAAGATGAACTTCCTGCCCGGCCGGGTGCAATCAGTGGCAGAGGGCAATGCCGTGCTGACGATCGATGCCGATAGCACCGCCACCGTCAAACTCCCGCTCGCCGGGGTCAATGCCGGCGATGCGGTGACCCTCGCCATGCGCCCCGAGACCACCGAGATCATCGCCGTGGACGATCCGGCGCCCCTCGGCGCCACGGTTCTGCACGCCAAGGTCGAGTCGGTCGAACGGCTGGGCAACATCACCTTCGTCTATCTCGATGCCGGTACGCCCGACCTGATCACCGTCCAGGTGATGGGTCATTCGCTGCTCGCCAGCGGCCAGCGGGTCCAGGCGGTCGTCCGGCCGCAAAATACGCATGTCTTCAACGCCGGGGGCGCCTCTATCGCGGTCGCGGCGGGAACATAATCCGGCGGGGAGCCGGACCACAAACGGGAGGATAAATCGATGTTCAAATTCAAAGCAGGGATCGGTCGCGCCGTGGCGATCGCCGGGGGCCTGGCCCTCGGAATGCTGGCGGGCGGCGCCATCGCCGACGATGCGGTGACGCTAAACGTCTGGTCGGACACGCCGCGCCTGACCATGTTCGATCTTTATGACAAGACGCATGACAAGGTGACGCTCAATGTCACCACGGTTGCGCCGGCCGATCTCGTCGCCAAGATCCAGCTGGCGCTGCAGGCCAAGAGCCAGATCCCGGACGTGATCTTCATGTCCGATATCGGCTATTCCGCCCAGCTGTCGACCCGCCGCTCCAACTATCTGATGGATCTCACCGGCAAGGTGTCGCAGAAGCTGCAGGACGAATTCTATCCCAACGGCAACTCGCCCTGCCATATCAACGGCAAGTTGCTCTGCCTGCGCAACGACCTGGCGCACATGATCATCTGGTACGACAAGCCGCTGCTGGACCAGCTCGGCGTCAAGGTGCCGGCCACCTGGGAAGACTTCGAAGCCCTGGGCGCCCAGCTCGGCCCCAAGGGCTACAAGCTCGGTACCGGTGTCGAGGCGTTCC
>JANYBE010000642.1 GCA_025360945.1 Rhizobacter sp.
CTACGTCGCCGAGCGACGACAGCTTGACGATGAGGACGCGCACGCTTATTTAGAGCGCCGCCGCCGCGATGCGGGCGTCGGGCTTGATCGCGCGCAACGCGGCCATCAGTTCGGTCTCGATACGCTTGAGCGCAGCCGCGGTGTGGCCTTCGAAGCGCAGCACAAGCACCGGCGTCGTGTTCGACGCGCGGATGAGCCCAAAGCCGTCGTCATAGTCCACACGCAGCCCGTCGATCGTGATGATCTCGCTCGCGCCGGGGAAATTCGCGGCCTTCAGCAGATCGGCGACCACGCGCTTCGGCTCACCTTCGGCGCAGGGCACGTTGAGCTCCGGCGTGCTGAAGCTCGTCGGCAACGCATTCAGCACGCGGCTCGGGTCAATGCTGCGCGAGAGGATCTCGAGCAGCCGCGCCGCGGTGTAGGTCGCGTCGTCGAAACCGTACCAGCGCTCGGCGAAGAAGATGTGCCCACTCATCTCGCCTGCGATCGGCGCGCCGGTCTCGCGCAGCTTGGCCTTCACGAGCGAGTGGCCGGTCTTCCACATCAGCGGAATACCGCCGGCCTGGCGGATCACTGGTGCGAGCCGCTGTGTGCACTTCACGTCGAAGATGATCGTGCCGCCCTTGACGCGCTGCAGGATGTCGGCGGCGAACAGCATCAACTGCCGGTCGGGGTAGATGATCTGGCCGTCCTTCGTGACGACGCCGAGGCGGTCACCGTCGCCGTCGAATGCGAGGCCGAGTTCGGCATCGGTGTCGTGCACCGCGCGGATCAGGTCGACGAGGTTTTCGGGCTTGCTTGGGTCCGGGTGATGGTTCGGGAAATCGCCATCGACCTCGGAGTACAGCTCGACCACCTCGCAGCCAAGCTCGCGCAGGATGCCGGGCGCCGACGCGCCGGGGATTCCGTTGCCGGAGTCGACGACGATTTTCATCGGCCGGGCCAGCCTGCAATCGCCGGCGATGCGGGCGCGGTACTCGGCCAGGACGTCCATCGTGGCGGCGCGACCAACGCCCTTCACATACTCCTCGGCCTCGACGCGCCGTCGCAAGCCCTGGATCTCGTCGCCGTAGATCGCCTTGCCCGCCAAGACCATCTTGAAGCCGTTGTAGTCCTTAGGGTTGTGGCTGCCGGTAATCTGGATGCCGCTATTGCAGCCGTGTGCGCTGCGCGTTGCGGCCACGTAGTACAGCATCGGCGTCGTCACCGCGCCGAGGTCGACGACGTCCAGACCAGTCGAGACCAGGCCGCGGATCAGCGCCTGGCCCAGCATCGGGCCGGAGACGCGCCCGTCGCGCCCCACCGCCACCGCGCGCTCGCCGGCCTTGACCGCCGCGCTGCCGAAGGCGCGGCCGAGGTGCTCGGCGAACGCAGCATCGATGTCCTTGCCGACGACGCCGCGAATGTCGTAGGCCTTGAAGGCGGAGGCGGAAACGTGCATAGCGAAAAGGCTGCGGCAAATGAGTTGCGGCGATTGTAGGGACCGGCACTGCCTGCGCCACGTCATGTCGATTCGTCGCCGCGGCTGGCGATTCGTCGCCAGGCGGGCGACGCTGCGGCGCCCGCGTTCGTACACTGCGGCGCATGAACAAGCACTCGCAACTCCTGGGCGCGTCGTGGAGCGCCTGGATGAGCCAGAGCTTTCGGCCTGCCGGGCCGACATGGCTGCAGTACGTGTGGACCTTCGTTTTCTCGGCCGTCGTGGCGGCCGGCTTCACGATCGTCGGCTTCCTGATGTTCGCGCGCAGCGACGCCGGCTGGGACACGCTTGCCGGCTGGGGCGCGCAGTACCTGGCCTACTTAGTCGTGAGCGTGGCGATCGGCTACAGCATCCAGGCCCTATTCAGCCTGTCGCGGCAAGTGCTCGGCGTCGCGCGCATCCAGCGCTTCACGGCGTGGCAACGCTCGCTGTACTTCAGCGCGGTCCCGATCACCGGCGTGATCGTGGGCATGTTGATCGGCCTGACGCTGCTGGGCAGCCACGTTCACACCTGGGCCACCTCGGGCGAGCCCAACTCGGTGGTCGGCAGCATCGTGTTCGCGCTGTTGGTGTGGGCCCTGTTCTCGGTGTACTTCTCGACGCGCCATCGTCGCATCCTGGCCGAGCGCCGCGCCGCGCTGGCCCAGTTGCAGTTGCTGCAAGCGCAGATGGAGCCGCACTTCCTCTTCAACACGCTGGCCAATGTGCTCGGCCTGATGGACACCGACGCGGCGCGCGCCAAACTAATGCTCGAATCGTTCACCGACTACTTGCGCGCATCATTGGGGAGCCTGCGCGAGGTCGAGCAGACGCTGGGCGACGAGCTCGATTTGATCGCCGCGTACCTACAGGTCGTGCAGATCCGTATGGAAGAGCGCCTGCGCTACCGCATCGACGTTGCGGCCGAGCTGCGGGGGTATCGCCTGCCGGCACTGAGCCTGCAGCCGCTGGTGGAAAACGCCGTCGTGCACGGTCTGGAACCGAAGATCGAGGGCGGGCAGCTGCACGTCGACGCGCACATGGCCGCCGGCGCGCTCGTGATCCGCGTGATCGACGACGGCCTCGGACTGGCCGCGATGCCCGTCGCGGCCAGCCGTGGCACCGGTACCGCGCTGAACAACATCCGCGAGCGCTTGCAGCAGATCTACGGCGACCGTGGCCGCCTGCAGATCGAGGCCGCGACGCCGAACGGCGTTTGCGCCACATTGACCGTACCCCAGCCCGACTAAACCGCCATGACCACCGCCCTGATCGCCGACGACGAACCGCACCTCGCGGCTTATCTGCGCACCCAGCTCGGCGCGCTGTGGCCGGCGCTCGAACTGCTGCCGATCGCGCGCAACGGCGTCGAGGCCGCCGAAGCCATCGCCACGCTCGCGCCGGACCTAGCATTTCTCGACATCAAGATGCCGGGCCTGACCGGCCTCGAGGTGGCGCAGGGCATCGAGGGCGCCACGCGCGTCGTGTTCGTCACCGCCTACGACGAGTTCGCCGTGCAGGCCTTCGAGCAAGAAGCGATCGACTACGTGCTCAAGCCGGTCAACGCCCAGCGTCTGGCGCGCTGCATCGAGCGCGTGCGGCGTGTGCTCGACGCGCCCGCGGGTGCCGACGACGCGCGTCTGGCGAGCGTGCTGCAGCGTCTTGCCGCCCGACTCCCAGCGCCATCTGTGCCGCTGCGCTACTTGCGTGCCAGCCAGGGCGAGCTCACACACCAGATCGATGTGACCGACGTGCTGTTCTTTCGCGCCGACGACAAGTACACCTGCGTGCAGACCACCGCCGGCGAGTATCTGATTCGCACGCCCATCGCCGAGCTCGCGGCGCAGCTCGATGAGCAGCAGTTCTGGCAGGTGCACCGCTCAACGCTGGTGAACCTGCGCTTTGTTGCCGGCACTAGGCGCGACGAGCTGAGCCGGCTATTCGTGCGCATGCGTGGCTACGACGGCGAGTTGCCGGTGAGCCGAGCCTACGTGCACCTGTTTAAGGCGATGTAGCCGCCTTCACTTCACGTGATCCGCGTACCCGGGTTCACGCTTGCCGCACTCGCCGCCAAGCAGGCGGACGCTATCGTCACCCTGCCCCGCTGCTGGCCGCGCTGCTGGCGCCCGAACTTGACCCGCTACTCCTTTGGACGCCGATTCGCATGCCGAAGTTCGAGGTCGCACAGTACTGGCACGAACGCCGCACCGCGAACCCGGCAACCAGTGGATGGACTTGGTGCTGCTGATTCTGTGCGCCGCGGGCTCGAAGTTCGCGGCCAGCCTGCGGTCTGAGGTCTGCGCATCGCGGCCGCTTGCGCGGCCCTCGATCAGTTGTTCTCGGCCAACTGATCGAGAATCGCCGGATTTTCCAGGGTCGAGGTGTCCTGTGTGATCGCTTCGCCCCTGGCGACCGAACGCAACAGCCTGCGCATGATCTTGCCGCTGCGCGTCTTCGGCAGGTTGTCGCCGAAGCGGATGTCCTTAGGCTTGGCGATCGGGCCGATCTCTTTGCCGACCCAGTCGCGCAATTGCTTGGCGATGGCCTTCGCCTCGTCGCCGGTTGGGCGCGAACGCTTGAGCACGACGAAGGCGCAGATCGCTTCGCCGGTGGTGTCGTCGGGGCGGCCGACTACCGCGGCCTCGGCGACGAGCTCCGTGCATGAGACGAGCGCCGATTCGATCTCCATTGTGCCCATGCGGTGACCCGACACGTTTAGCACGTCGTCGATCCGACCGGTGATCGTGAAGTAGCCAGTCTTCGCGTCGCGGATCGCGCCGTCGCCGGCGAGGTAATACTGGCCCTTGAAATCATCCGGGTAGTAACTCTTCTTGAAGCGCTCGGGATCGCCCCAGATTGTGCGGATCATGCTCGGCCACGGCTTCTTCACGACCAGGATGCCGCCCTGCCCCCAGGGCACTTCCTTGCCGGTTTCATCGACGACCGCTGCGGCGATGCCAGGGAACGGCAGCGTGCACGAGCCCGGCACCAGCGGCGTCGCCCCCGGCAGCGGCGTGATCATGTGGCCGCCGGTCTCGGTCTGCCAGAAGGTGTCGACGATCGGGCAACGGCTGCCGCCGATGTGCTTGTAGTACCACTCCCACGCGGCCGGGTTGATCGGCTCGCCGACCGAACCCAGGATGCGAAGCGAACTCAGGTCGTAGCGATCTGGATGCACCGCGGCATTGCCTTCGGCGGCCTTGATAAGCGAGCGGATCGCTGTCGGCGCGGTGTAGAAGACCGTGCACTTGTGATCCTGGATCATCTTCCAGAAGCGGCCAGCGTCCGGGTAGGTCGGCACGCTCTCGAACACGATCTCGGTGCCGCCCAGCGCGAGCGGACCATAGGTGATGTAGGTGTGACCGGTGACCCAGCCGATATCGGCGGTGCACCAGAAAATGTCGCCCGGCTTCAGGTCGAAGGTCCACTTCGTCGTGAGGGCCGCATGCAGCAAGTAGCCGCCGGTGGAGTGCTGCACTCCCTTGGGCTTGCCGGTAGATCCCGACGTGTAGAGCAGGAACAGAGGGTGCTCGGCGCCGACCCACTCGGGCGCGCAGGTCACTAGCTGCGCGTTCATCTCGTCGTGCAGCCAGTAATCGCGTGCCGTGTCCCAGCCGATCTTGCCGCCAGTGCGCTGGTAGACGATCACGTCCTTCACTGATTCGCAGCCCGGCAGCAGCAACGCTTCATCGACGATCGCCTTCAATGCCAGTTGCTTACCGCCACGCAGTTGCTCGTCGGCGGTGATCACCATCACCGCGCCAGTGTCGGCGATGCGGTCGCGCAGCGATTGCGCCGAGAAGCCACCGAAGATCACCGTGTGGGTCGCGCCGATGCGCGCACAGGCCTGCATCGCGATCACGCCTTCGATCGACATGCCGATGTAGATCGCGACGCGGTCACCCTTCTTGACGCCGCGGTGCTTCATCGCGTTGGCGAGCTGGCTGGTGCGCGCGAGCAGCTGGCTGTAGCTGACCTTCGTGACCTTGCCGTCGTCGGCCTCGAAGATGATCGCGGTCTTGTCGCCCAGCCCGGCCTCGACCTGGCGGTCCAGGCAGTTGTACGAGACGTTCAGCGTGCCGTCCTCGAACCACTTGAAGAACGGTGCGTTGCTGCTGTCGAGCACCTTGGTGAACGGCGTCTTCCAACTCAGCAGTTCGCGCGCCCGGGCGGCCCAGAAACCCTCGTGGTCGGCGTCGGCCTGCGCGACCAGCGCCCGATAGGCGTCCATGCCGGACACGTAGGCGTCCTTCATCGCGGCGGCGGAAGGGTTGTAGACGTGGGTGTCGGATGCGCTCATCGATTGTCTCCAAGGGTGTTGGGGTCGATCCCCAGACTGCTTTGCCGAGCAGGTTAGGCACTTGCACTTACGAAGGGCTTACTCTGGCTGCATCGGCCCAGCACCTACAATTTCCGGCAGTATCCCTCGCCGGCGTACCCGACGACCCTGCATGGCAAAACTCCCCGATCCCGACACGCCGAAGCCGACCGTGCGCCTGCGCCCGCTGCCCGCGTTCATCTTCATGAGCCGCTGGCTGCAGCTGCCGCTGTACCTGGGGCTGATCCTGGCACAGTGCGTCTACGTGTTCCATTTCTGGGTCGAGTTGGTGCACCTGGTCGAGGCCGCGTTCGGCAACGAGACGGCACTCAAGGCGCTGACCGAGGGCATGGGCTACGTGTTCCCCGAAGGCCAGGGCCTGAAGCTGACCGAGACCGTGATCATGCTCGCGGTGCTGGCGCTGATCGACGTCGTGATGATCTCCAACCTGCTGATCATGGTGATCGTCGGCGGTTACGAAACCTTCGTCAGCCGCATGCAGCTCGAAGGCCACCCCGACGAGCCCGAGTGGCTGAGCCACGTGAACGCCTCGGTGCTGAAGGTCAAGCTCGGCACCGCGATCATCGGCATCAGCTCGATCCACCTGCTGAAGAGCTTCATCAGCGCCGACCGCATGGACCCGCAGGTACTGAAGTGGCAGACGATCATCCACATCGCCTTCCTGCTGTCGGCGATCGCGATCGCCTACACCGACAAGCTGCTCAACGCATCGAAGCCGGACGCGCACTGAGCAGCAGCAGGCTGCCGAGCACGCCCGCGATCAGCGAGCCGCCGAGCACGCCGAGCTTGACCTGGGTCTCGTAGGCCGCGTCCTGGCCCGCGAACGCGAGGCCGCCGATGAACAGGCTCATCGTGAAGCCGATGCCGCACAGCACGCACACGCCGAAGAACTGGCGCGTGCTCGCCTGTGCCGGCAAGCTTGCACCGGTGAAGCGGATCAGCAGCCAGGCGGCGCCGAACACGCCGACCGCCTTGCCGACCACGAGGCCGAACGCGATGCCCAGCGGGATGCCTTGTGCGAAGGTGCCGAGCGACACGCCGGCCAGGTTCACGCCGGCATTGACGAACGCGAACATCGGCAGCACCGCGAACGCGACCCAGGGATGCAGCGCGTGCTCGGCGGTCTCCAGCGGCGAGCCGCCCTGCCCGTCCTTCAACGGGATCGCCATCGCGGTGACGACGCCGGCCAGCGTCGCGTGGATGCCCGACTTCAGCACGCAGACCCAGATCACCAGGCCGATCAGCACGTAGGGCCCGACGTGCATGACCCGCGCGCGGTTCAGCGACGCGAGCAGCACGATGCCGCCGCCGGCCGCGAGCAGCATCACCGGCGACAACTGCGCCGTGTAGAACAGCGCGATCACGACGATCGCGCCGAGGTCGTCGATGATCGCCACCGCCGTCAGGAAGACCTTCAGCGACACCGGCACGCGCGCGCCCAGCAGCATCAGGATGCCGAGCGCGAACGCGATGTCGGTCGCGGTCGGGATCGCCCAGCCGCGCAGCGCGGTCGCATCGCCGTGGTTCAGCGCGACGTAGATCAGCGCCGGCACGATCATCCCGCCGAGCGCCGCCACGACCGGCAGCGAGGCCTGGCGCAACGAGGCGAGTTCGCCGGCGAGCACCTCGCGCTTGATCTCGAGGCCGACGACGAAGAAGAACACCGCCATCCACAGGTCGTTGACCCACAGCAGCAGCGGCTTGGACAGCACCAGCCAGTCGCCCGCGATCCGGACCTCGCCGCGCAGGTCGATGAACGCACGGTACAGCGGGCCCAGCGGCGAGTTGCTGACGACCAGCGCGACGACCGCCGCGAGTGCGAGCACGACACCGCCGGCCGACTCGGAGGCGATGAAACGGCGGATGCTGCTGATCAAGAGGGTCCTCTGCGCTTCAGTAAACTTGGGCCTCGCGGCACGCACCACATTGTTCCCCAGCTTCTCCTCGCCACCGAGAACCTCCATGACCACCATCCCCACCGTCGTCCGATATGCCGACCTCGTCGACAGCGTCGCCGCCGCGCTCCAGTACATCAGCTATTGAATAGCTGTTGAGAACCACAGCGAATTAGGTTGATTCCCACGGTTTTGGGCCGTGAATTGCACATTTCAAGCGAGTTTTTACCCGCTTTTCTATTGCTGAATCACATTTCCAAAGAATAGCGCGATGCGCGCACTGTGACAAAAATTGCGCAATCGCAATATTCACACGATCTGCCTCCTCGAGACGTAAGACCGGTCGCGATATAACAGAATATCTCACACACTTCTTGTTGTTTGCCTAAATAGGCCATCAAATAAGGAGTGTGCAGATGGCACTAATAAAACGCGGAAAGATATGGCACGTCAGGATTCAAGTAGCGGGAGTAATGATTGCGAAATCGACCAAGACTGCAAACAAGAGGCTTGCCGAGCAACTGGAAGCAAAGTGGATCAATCAGATTCACTCAGAAGTCGTCGTAGCGGGTCGTAAGCCGGTTAAGGTAGAGAAGGCGATTGCTGTTTTCCTTGAAAGCAGGCGAGGCACAGCCGGCTACAGCAGCGCAGAAATCAAGCTACGCGCCTTTGTGCCGTTGCATGATCGCATGTTGCATGAAGTTGATGCAGACGAGCTTCGCGCGCTAGCACTAAATCTTGTCGAGCACGATGGCTATTCAATTAATACAGTCAATGTTTCGCTCATTTACTGGAATGCCGTTCAGAACTATTGCACCACGGCTGGATATACGTCTGGCGCTAAAGCGAAGAAGCTCAAAGGCGGTAGTGGACGGGTTCGCTTCTTAACCGACAAAGAAGTCGACAAACTGATTGACTCACTTGATCCAGACAATGGTGCTTTCCGCGAGAAGCGAAAGGCCCAAGACAATCTGGACTTCACAGTTATGTTGCTCCATACCGGGGCTCGCGAAAATGAAATTGCGACACTGAAGCTTTCTCAAATTGACCAGGCGGCAGGCACCATCACAATCAATCGCAGCAAGGGCGGCACGGATACAACGCTGCGGATGTCAAACGCAGTTGTTGAACTTGTTGCGCGAAGGATGGTTGCTGCTGAACAGGAGCCGCCGGATGGGCAAACGTTGCACGGCCGAGTAGGCAACGGGTTTCTGTTCCCCGCGCGTGCCAAGGGACGCTACAACAATGAGTATCTTGGCAAGGCTGCATTGAGGGCTGGGCTGAAGGATGTCACTTGCCACGTGATGCGCCACACATTCGCTTGCCGGATGCTGCGTGCAGGGCTATCGCTCGTGGAAATCCAGCACTTGCTCGGTCACAAGAACCTCGCAAGCACCCAGGTCTACATGCACCTCGTGCCCAACGTCACTGCAGATCGCGCAGCAGCAGTGCTGAACACGTAGAAAAACGCTTGTAGCCCTCTTTAAGGCCCCGCAAGACGAGGTTTTTTTACGGCCTGGGGTGGCCCTACCCTTTAGGGGCCCAGAATTTTTCCAGGATTGCATGCATTTTGAGGTGTCATCTAAGTTTATAAATTCATCGACTTTCTGTAACCCTGAGAATCATCCACATTGCCAAAACTATTTGCAGTTGACCTCTTAGATTCTTAAGAAATCGTGGTTTAGAAACGCTGCATCTCGATGAGGGCATCAATGGTAGTTTGAAGTTGGTCATCCAATGTTCGCGACGGATCGCCAAGAAGATCGAACGCCGTTCGGAACGCCGGGGTAGCGTTCGGGTAGTAGGTTGCGAAGTCATCCCGCACCCGCACCCAAAGCTCTCTCGAAACGTACTCGGTAAATCCCAATGGCAAGACCTTCACGCCCTTCGAGTGGGCGACTTCGAACTCTTCCACCACGCCGGCGGATGCAACGACAGTGGCCGGGTCACCTTCCAGCTTGTTGCCGAACATGAAGACGGCCAGGCCAGCGAAGTCCAACATGTCCTCGCGATATGCGCGCCAAAGCTGACGACCAACGAGCGACTGAGGAAACGGCCGGATGACAAGCTGATCCGTCAGGCTGCGTTTTTGCACTTGGTAGATCTGCTGCAAGGCGCCGTCTACTACCGTACTTCCAATCCCAACGCCCAAGCCCGTCACGATTCGAAAGTGGCGATATAGGCCTGCGTGGTGCTGATACTGCGATGGCCGGCCAATGACGCAAGAACGCGAACGCCAACTCCCTTGCTTGCTAGCGTTGTGATGAACGTGCGCCGCCCCGAGTGACTGGACGCACCATTGATGCCAGCTTTGCGGTATACCCAGTGGAAGTGCTGGCAGAGGGTGTTTCCAGTGAAGCCGTCGCGCTTCTGAGTTCTGAAAAGCGGCAGCTCAGGGTCACGGCGCTTGAGCGTCTTGCCGTAGGCAGTCAGTTCCTTCTTAAGCCTGTCGTTGACGAAGACCGTGCGTGCGTGGCCGCCCTTGGTCTGATCTGGTGAAAGCTGTATCTCGGTTTTGACGGTGCCATCCACAGCAAGCACGTCACCACACTTGAGCGCAGCTACTTCGCTGACCCGGCACCCGGCGTAGCACGTGACCAGCAGCATGGCCCTGTTGCGTGCGGCGTGGCGATGTACAGCAACATAGTCCAGCACCTTCTTGAGTTCACGATCTGTCAACGTTTTGGCTTGTGACATTGCACTTCCCCAATGAATCAATTAAATACCATGGTTATAGTGTGCATTCTTTGATTTTAAAGGTCGACCGGAATCTGCAAGAATGCGATTCTTCAAGCATCAACTAAAAATGGCTCGCGCTGTCCGATGACCGCAACAATGAATCCGGCGGAAATTGCCTCTACC
>JANYBE010000647.1 GCA_025360945.1 Rhizobacter sp.
TCTTCGGCCTGCTGCGCCCTGCGTTGAAGGTCGCGCTCGCGCCGTCGCCGGCCAAGGCCCCCGGCTCCGCGCTGACGGCCGTCGTCGACGACACACATGAGCTGCCTGCCCTGCCCGCACCCAAGAGCGTCGAGCACCTGATCGGCGCGCGCGCACTGGCCAAGGAAAATCCTGCCGCGGTCGCTGGCATCGTGCGTGGCTGGGTCAACGGCGAAGCCGCCGTGCCGGTCGCAGCGAAGCTGGGAGCCTGACCATGGACGACCAGGGCCTCGAGAACGCCGCGATCCTGCTGATGTCGCTGGGTGAAGAAGAAGCCGCCGGCGTCTTCAAACACCTGACGCCGAAAGAGGTGCAGGGCCTGGGCGAGACGATCGCGAAGATGAAGGCCATCACGCGCGACCGCGTCGACGGCGTGCTGCAACTCTTCAGCGACACCGCCGGCTCACAGAGCATGCTGGTGAGCGACACCGACGAGTACGTGAAGGCGGTGCTGCGCAGAGCGCTCGGCGACGACAAGGCGAATCTGCTGATCGACCGCATCCTGCAAGGCGGCGACACCGCCGGCATCGAAGGCCTGAAGTGGATGGACGCGCAGTCGGTCGGCGAACTGCTGCGCATCGAACACCCGCAGATCGTTGCGGCGCTGCTGGTGCACCTTGATTCCGACCATGCCGCCGACGTGCTGAAGACCTTTCCCGAGCGCCATCGCAACGAGGTGCTGGTGCGCATCGCCACGCTCGACGGCATCCAGCCCTCGGCACTGAAGGATCTCAACGACGTGATGAGCAAGGTGCTCGCTGGCGGCGAAAAGATGCGCAAGACCTCGCTGGGCGGCGTGAAGGCCGCGGCCGAAATGATCAACATGATGGGCACCAGCGTCGAGACCGCGGTGCTCGACTACATCCGCGAGGCCGACAACGATCTGGCGCAGAAGATCATGGACAACATGTTCACGTTCGACGACCTCGAGAAGATCGACGACAAGGGCATCCAGGCGCTGCTGAAGGAAGTGCAGTCCGAGTCGCTCGTCATCGCGCTCAAGGGTGCAACACCCGAGATGCGCGAGAAGGTGTTCCGCAACATGTCGACCCGCGCCGCCGAGACGCTGCGCGAGGACCTCGAATCGCGCGGCCCGGTGCGCGTCTCCGAGGTCGAGACCGAGCAGAAGGAAATGCTCAAGATCGTGCGCCGCCTCGCCGACGAAGGTCAGATCGTGCTGAGCGGCGGGGGCGACGATGACTTCCTCTAAGCCCAGGCAGGTGCCGCCGCCCTCCGGCGACGCGTCGCGTGCCGGCAGTTACGCGCGCTTCATCCCGCGCGAAGAGCTCGGTGGCGTCAAGGCCTGGAGCCCCGGCGATCTGGCCGGCGGCCCGACGCCGCAAGCCAATGTGCAGCGTGCGCCCGATGAAGCGCCCAAGGTCGACGTGGCCGCACAGATCGCCGAGCAGCTGCGTTCCGCGCGTCAGGCCGGCTACCAGGACGGCTACCGCGACGGCCTGATCGCGCTCGACGCGTTCAAGCAAAGCTTCGCCGCGCAGACCACGGCACAGATCGGCACGCTGATGCAGTCGCTGACTTGCGAGCTCGGCGGCCTGCAGCAGGACATGGCGCGCACGCTGGCGATCAGTGCGACGCACCTGGCACGCCAGATCGTGCGCAGCGAGCTCGCAGTGCGACCCGCACTTGTCGCGCAGGTCGCGCACGAAGCCGTAGACACGCTGCTGCTTAGCGCAAAGCACATCACGCTGCGCGTGCACCCTGACGACCACGCCTTCGTCGCGCAGGGCGCGGCCGACGTGCTCGCCGCACGCGGCACGCGGCTGCTGTCGGACGCGGCGATGTCGCGCGGCGGTTGCCTGGTCGAATCGGACATCGGCGTTATTGACGCCACTCTCGAGACGCGCTGGCGCCGCGCCGCCGCGTCGCTGGGCTGCGACGAGGGCTGGGCTGGCGAGCCGCCTGCCGAGGTCGACGCATGATCACCTCGCCGCAAGAAGCGAGCGCTCTGGCAGCGGTCGACAAGTGGCCGCGTTACCTTGCCGACCTGCGCAGCTTCTCGGCCGACAAGGTCGCGCTCGAAACGCAGGGGCTACTGGTGCGTGTCAACGGCCTTGTACTCGAAGCGGCAGGCCTGCGTGTGCCGGTCGGCTCGGTCTGCGAGATTCGCATGGAAGACCAGACGCCGGTGATCGCCGAGGTCGTCGGCTTCTCTGGCGACCGCGCCTACCTGATGCCCACCGGCGACGTGGCCGGTCTGGCCAGCGGCGCGCGCGTCGTGCCGCGGCCCTCGCCGGTCGTGCCAATGCAACTCGGTGCGGCGCGCCACCCGTGGCGCCGCAACGAAGACCGCACGCTGCACCTGCCGGTCGGTGACGGTCTGCTCGGCCGCGTCGTCGACTCGCACGGCCACCCGATGGATCGCAAGGGCCCGATCGCGCACGTGCACAAGGAGCCGCTGACGCGCCGCCCGATCAACGCGATGGACCGTGATCCGGTGCGCACCCCGCTGGACACCGGCGTGCGCGCGATCAACGCGATGCTCACCGTCGGCCGCGGCCAGCGCATCGGGCTGTTCGCCGGCACCGGCGTCGGCAAGTCCGTGCTACTCGGCATGATGGCGCGCTACACCGCGGCCGATGTGATCGTGGTCGGCCTGATCGGCGAACGCGGCCGCGAAGTCAAGGAATTCATCGAGGACATACTTGGCGAGGAAGGCATGCGCCGCGCCGTCGTCGTCGCCGCGCCGGCCGATGCGCCGCCGCTGGTGCGCATGCAGGGTGCGAACTACGCGACCGTGATCGCCGAGCACTTTCGCGATCGCGGCCAGAACGTGCTGCTGCTTATGGACTCGCTCACGCGTTACGCGATGGCGCAGCGCGAGATCGCACTCGCGATCGGCGAGCCGCCCGCTACCACGGGCTACCCGCCGAGCTGCTTCGCGTAGCTGCCGCAGCTCGTCGAGCGCAGCGGCAACGGCATCAAGGGTGGCGGTTCGATCACCGCGTTCTACACCGTGCTCAGCGAAGGCGACGACCAGCAAGATCCGATCGCCGATGCGGCGCGCGGCATTCTGGACGGCCACATCGTGCTGTCGCGCGAGCTTGCCGAGGCCGGCCATTACCCGGCGATCGATATCGAGAGATCGGTGTCGCGCGTGATGACGAGCGTGGCGAGCAGCGAGCACATCGAGGCGGCGCGGCGCTTTCGCCAGCTGCATGCGCGCCACAACAAGGCGCGCGACCTGATCCAGCTCGGCGCGTACTCGGCCGGCCACGACCACGACCTCGACACCGCCGTGCGCCTGAACGAGCCGATGACCGCGCTGCTCCAGCAAGGCATGCACCAGAGCGCGGCGCTCGGTGACAGCGTGCAGCAACTGCGCGACGTGATCGGCAGCTGAGCCCCATGACCGACACCCAGCCCCTGCTGCTGCTGCTGAGCCAGCACGAACGCCAGC
>JANYBE010000125.1 GCA_025360945.1 Rhizobacter sp.
GGAACGATGTAGCTCCAGGTCTCCGTGAGCGGGTTCTGTGCCAGCCGGATCGCTGCCCGCAGTTCGACGGGCTTGCTCGCGTCGGCGCGCTTGACGCGCAACGTCATGCGCCACGCGCCGCTGACTGGGTTGCGAAACAGATTGCGCTCGTGCAGTTCGGCATTCGCGCCGACCTCGACGAACGCATCGGGTCTGACGTCGGCGTCGAGCGCGCGCAAGGGAGGGCCGTCGAAATCGACGACGAAGTTGAGATCGCCGTCGGGCTGACGCACATAGCCCCGACCGCGCCGGGTCTGCACGACCCAGCCCCTGCCGGTCGGTGTCTGGCCTGTCATCTGCCAATGCATGCGGTAGCTGAAGTCGGAGGGCTTGTTCGCCACCGGCGGTTGTTCTGGCACCCAGTACGCGACGATGTTGTCATTGGTCTCGTCCGGCGTGGGGATCTGCACCAGCTCGACGCGACCCTTGCCCCAGGCGCCGATCGGCTCGATCCATAGGCTCGGCCGGCGCTCGTACAAAGCTTCCGGATCTTCATAGCTGGTTGGCGCGCGGTCGCGCTGCATAACGCCGAAGCCGCGCGGATTCGTCGCGGCAAACGAGGTCACGAGCAGCCGCTTCGGGTTCACGAGCGGGCGCCAGATCCATTCGCCGTCACCGGTTTGGATCGACAGCCCATCGGAGTCGTGCACCTTGGGGCGGTAGTCGTCGACACCGGGCTGGTTTTCGCCGAATAGGAACATCGTATTCAGCGGCGCGATGCCGAGTTTGGGCGAGGTGTCGCGCGGGAACACGCGCGAATTGACCGTCAGCACCGTCTCGCTGCCCGGGGTAACGACGAACTTGTAGGCGCCGGTCACGCGCTTCGAGTCGAGAAGTCCGTAGATCGTCAGCGCAGTCGCGTTCGCGCGCGGCCGTTCGATCCAAAACTCGCTGAAGCGCGGAAACTCCTCACCCCCGGCCGCTGCGGTGTCGATCGCCAGACCGCGCGCAGACAGACCGTAGACCTGGCGCTGCCCAACAGCGCGAAAGTAACTCGCGCCGAGGAACACGACGACTTCGTCCTTGTAGCCCGGTCGGTTGATCGCATAGTGCACACGAAAACCCGCGAAACCCAGGCCGCGCAGCTTCAGGGCATCGAACTTGTTGCGGCCGTAGTCGAACATCGTAGGATCCACGTCCAGCCGTTTCACCCCGCTCGGCTCAACCGTATTGATGCGCACCGCGTCCTGAAAACCGCCGCCGGTCGGGAAGAACATCAGTTCGAAAGGCAGCTTCTCGGCGCGCCACAGCGCTCGTTCGGGACGAAAGCGGATGGCGCGATACGCGTCGTAGTCGAGATCGCGCAGCTCAGGCGCCAGCTGCGACACAGGCGCCTTGTAGGCGCTCGTCGCGAGTTCGTGCGCGCGGCTGGCGATGTCGTCGAATCCGAGCGCGAACGTCAGCCCGGGCGCGGCCAGCGCGAGGGCGAGCACGTGGGCGATCATGCGCGGAGCGGGTGATGCGATGTGGGCGGGCATGCCGGTCAGATGTCCTGCGTTTTTGACGCTCTTTTGAGCACTGACCGAACTCTACGGGTTATTACTAGTGAAGCCGCCTGTTTGAAGGTTTGCTTACATGCGTTTCCCCGGGCCGGACGCAAAATGCGGTGTGGTCGGTCATGCGAGTGGCATGGCGCCCTACACGCATGGCGCAATCGGGATAGGGGCCGGCCATTCTCGGCCGGACCCCTCCCACACCACCCGGCATGCGGGTCCGCACCGGGCGGTTCGAGAAGTTGAGGTCATGAGAGAGTCGGGGTAGCCCCAGCCGGTCGAACCAAGCGATGGTCAGTACGCTGTTGAGCAGCATCCCGCTGTTGCGCCACCAGCTACGGCCGTTAGCCGCCACCTGTCTCGCAACCTCGGGCTTGGCCCCCAACGCGCGCAGTTCACGGTAGATGGTTGCGCCGCGTCGCCACTGGTTGAGCTGGATGGCGCGTAACCGGTGGCGAAACGCTTCGTCCAGCTCGCGCCAGACTTTGGGCGTTTGCGCCAGCCCGAAGTACGCCTTCCCAGCAGGTAAGGCCGCAGCCCTGCCACCACTTGGTGCATTCTGCACCCGCCACTGCGGCGCGTCCGTTGGCTTCAGGTCAGCCTTGGCTGTATCCGGCTTTCGCCTCCGTGCCCGTTTAGGCCTCTCCATACCTTCCTTCCTCTCCCCGGCCCGCGAGGCGTTACCCCCGCGTTCGGATATGACGCCCCTCATCCGAGCGCCAGAGGGTCTTGAACCCTCCTGAACTACGCGCTGCCCAGCGCACACTACGGCCTCTGCTGACTTCTCGCTCCGGCTCATCACCGTCGCCCTTTGAGGCACAAGGCGAGGTCTCCCCAGTTAAGAACGCATTCCTTCGCTGCACAACCGGGATTTACGCCGCCTGAGCTTTGATCACAAGAGCTTCGCGTTTTCATGCCCGCTCGCCCTGCTCGGCACCGCCTTCTATCCAATTCTTGTTCATCGGCTCGCAGCTTCGCTCCACGCTTCCTCCCCACACTCGGTCGCCCTTATGCAGTTGCGCTTCGCTTCGTTCGTCGTGATCAACTTACGGTCGGACTTGCACCGACAAGAGTGCGCCCATGCTGAGCGCACATGAAAAAGGGCCCTGCGGCGCACGCCGCAAGGCCCTTTCTGGTTCAAATGGTCCTCAGGCGTGCTTCGCGTCGAAGAACTGCTCGTCTTCGGTCGAGCCCTTCAGCGCTGCGGTGGACGACAGCGCTTCGATCGTGGTCGTAACCGCGTCGAAGTAACCGGTGCCCACTTCGCGCTGGTGCTTGACCGCGGTGAAGCCGCGCTCGGCCGCGGCGAACTCGGCCTCTTGCAGCTCGACGAACGCGCTCATATTGTTGCGTGCGTAGCCGTGCGCCAGGTTGAACATTGAGTAGTTCAGGCTGTGGAAGCCTGCCAACGTGATGAACTGGAACTTGTAGCCCATCGCGCCGAGCTCGCGCTGGAACTTGGCGATCGTCGCGTCATCAAGGTTCTTCTTCCAGTTGAACGACGGCGAGCAGTTGTAGGCCAGCAGCTTGCCCGGGAACTTGGCGTGGATCGCATCGGCGAACTTCTTCGCGAAGGCCAGGTCGGGCTTGCCGGTTTCGCACCAAACCATGTCGGCCACTTCCGAGTAAGCCAGGCCACGCGAGATCGCCTGCTCCATGCCGGGCTTGCTGCGATAGAAACCTTCGACAGTGCGCTCGCCGGTCATGAACGGCTTGTCGTTGTCGTCCACATCGCTGGTGACGAGGTCGGCGGCTTCGGCATCGGTGCGCGCGATCACGAGCGTGGGCACGCCCATCACGTCTGCAGCCAGGCGCGCGGCGTTGAGCTTGGCGACGGCTTCACGCGTCGGCACCAGCACCTTACCGCCCATGTGGCCGCACTTCTTCACCGACGCAAGCTGGTCTTCGAAGTGCACGCCGGCGGCGCCGGCGTCGATCATCGACTTCATCAGTTCGAAGGCGTTCAGCACCCCGCCGAAGCCGGCCTCTGCGTCGGCGACGATCGGGGCGAAATAGTCGATGTCGTCCTTGCCTTCGGACC
>JANYBE010000001.1 GCA_025360945.1 Rhizobacter sp.
GCAACCGCGCGCGCTGGACAATCCGATCATGACTTCCATTGACGTGGCCACATCGACGGCCGAATCGGGTCCGCGCTGGCGCGCAGGCTTTGCCGCGCTCGGTTCGGCGTTTTATTCGCCCGTGTTGCCCACGCCCATGCCCGAAGCGCACTGGGTGGCGCGCAGCGAAACGATGGCGCGCGAGCTCGGTCTGGGCATGGGCTGGTTCGCCTCCCGCGAAGCGCTCGAGCTGTTTTCCGGCAACGCACCGACCTCCGCCGGCGCGCCGCTCGCGAGCGTCTACAGCGGTCACCAGTTCGGCGTCTGGGCCGGGCAACTGGGCGACGGCCGTGCGCTTTTGCTGGGAGAG
Organism: Rhizobacter sp.; assembly: GCA_025360945.1. Classification (GTDB taxonomy): domain Bacteria; phylum Pseudomonadota; class Gammaproteobacteria; order Burkholderiales; family Burkholderiaceae_C; genus LMDS01. Next base: position 350 of record JANYBE010000001.1, read on the forward strand.
GTCGACACCCCTGCGGGCGCGATGGAGTTGCAGCTCAAGGGCGCCGGCAAAACACCTTACTCGCGCATGGGCGATGGCCGCGCGGTGCTGCGTTCGTCGATCCGGGAGTTCCTGTGCTCCGAGGCGATGCATGGTCTGGGCATCCCGACGACTCGTGCACTGTGCGTCACCGGCTCGACGCTGCCGGTGCGGCGCGAGGAGCTCGAGACCGCCGCGGTGCTGACGCGCGTCGCGGCCAGCTTCATCCGTTTCGGTCACTTCGAGCATTTCAGCCACCATGACCAGCACAGCCAGCTGCGCAAGCTCGCCGACTTTGTCATCGCGCAGCACTACCCCGATTGTGGCCACGCGCTTCAGCCCTATGCTGCACTGCTCGAGCAGGTGACGCTGCGTACCGCCGCGCTGATGGCCGACTGGCAGGCGGTAGGCTTTTGTCACGGTGTAATGAACACCGACAACATGTCCATCCTCGGCCTGACGATCGACTACGGCCCGTTCGGGTTTTTGGACCAGTTCGACCCCGGACACATCTGCAACCACTCCGACACCCAGGGCCGTTACGCCTGGGCGCGCCAGCCGAACATGGCGTTGTGGAACCTGCATGCGCTGGCCCAGGCACTGCTGCCGCTGATCGAAGACTCCGACCTCGCGCTGGCCACACTGGAGGTCTACAAGACCGCGTTCGCCGACGCACTGCTGGCACGCTGGCGCGCCAAGCTCGGGCTGCAAATGGCCCAGACCGGCGACCGCCAGCTTGTCGATGATCTGCTGCGCTGCATGGCCGCCGACGGCTGCGACTTCACGATCACCTTCCGCCGCCTGGCAACGTTCTCGTCGGATGCCTCCAGCCTTTCGGTTCGCGACATGTTCATCGATCGCAGCGCTTTCGATGCCTGGGCGCTGCGCTACGCTGCACGCCTGCACCAAGAGGACAGCGTCGACGGTGAGAGGGCCTTGCGCATGAACAAGGTCAACCCCATGTTCGTGCTTCGAAACCATCTAGCCGAAGTGGCGATCCGCGAGGCCCGCGCCGGTGATTTCGGCGAAGTGCAGCGGCTGCTGAAAGTTCTGACCCGCCCGTTCGACGAATCAGACACTGCGACGCGCGAGCGCTACGCCGGCTTCCCGCCCGAATGGGCCCAATCCATCGAGGTGTCCTGCTCATCATGAACGACGACGACAAGTACAAGGTAAAGAAGACCGACGCCGAATGGAAGGCACAACTCGACCCGATGCAGTTCGAGGTCGCGCGCCATGCCGCAACCGAGCGACCGTTCAGTGGCAAGTACTGGGATCACTGGAGCGACGGCAGCTACAACTGCATCGGTTGCGGCGCACCGCTGTTCAAGTCTGGCACCAAGTTTGACGCAGGCTGCGGCTGGCCGAGCTATTTCGAGCCGGTCAACAGCGAGGTCATCGAGCGCATCGTGGACAAGACGCACGGCATGGTGCGGGTCGAAGTCCGCTGCCACAACTGCGGCTCGCACCTTGGCCACGTGTTCGAGGACGGGCCGCAGCCGACCGGCGAGCGTTTCTGCATCAACTCGGCTGCGATAGACTTCGCGCCCAAATAGATTGTTGGGATGCTGCGCCAGGCTTTGGCCTGCCGTCTCCGCCGAATGAAGATATTCCTCGACTTCCTCCCGCTTTTGCTGTTCTTCGCCGTCGGCAAATATGCCGATGCGCACGTTGACTGGGCGGCGCGCTTCGCCACCGATCATTTCGGGTTTCTGGTGTCGGGAGGCGTCGTCGGCACCCAGGAGGCTGCGGCGTTGCTCGCCACGATCGTCGTGATCGTCGCCACAACGCTGCAGGTGAGCTACCTGCTCGCGCGGCGCCGCAAGATCGACATGATGCTGTGGATGACCTTCGTGCTCGTCATTGTGCTCGGCGGCGCGACGATCTGGTTCCACAACGCCAACTTCATCATGTGGAAGCCCAGTGTGCTGTACTGGGGCATGGGGCTGTCGTTCTGGATCAGTCAGACGATCTTCGGCAAGAATTTGCTCCAGACCTTGATCGGCGAGCAGCTCGAGTTGGCGCCCAAGGTCTGGCAGCGCCTGAACTTCGCGTGGATCGCGTTCTTCGCGTTCATGGGGCTGCTCAACCTCTATGTGGCCTACAGCTATTCTCAATCGACCTGGTTCACGTTCAAGGCCTTTGGCGCAACCGCGCTGATGTTCGCGTTCGTGCTCGCCCAGGGCTTCTACCTGAGCCGACACCTCAAACCCGAGCCGGGCGACCCGACGCCGACCCGCGAGACCCAGCCGTGAGCGTAAGCTCTGACGACATCCGGCGCGAGCTGCACGCCACGCTGCACCCCGAGCTTCTCGAGGTGCAGGACGACAGTCATCTGCACGCCGGCCATGCCGGCGCGCGCGAAGGGCGGCATTTCACGGTGCGCATCGTCAGCCCACGCTTCGAGGGCCTGTCGCGCTTGGCCCGGCATCGGCTCGTTTATGATGCGCTTCGCTCGCTGATCCCGCGCGGCATCCATGCCCTGGCCATCGAGGCCCATGCGCCGGGAGAGCCCTGATTCCCTGCCGCGCACACCGCACGACAACCATCTCCCCGACTCCCTGTTGTTGAAAGGCACCCGCCCATGAAGAAGAGTTTCCTCGCTCGCAGCGCTCCGACGCTGCTGCTCTGCGCTGCATTCGCGCTGCCGCTGGCCGCACAGGCGCAGAACGTGGCCATCGTCAACGGCAAGCCCGTGCCGAAGGCGCGTGTCGATGCGTTGATCAAGCAGGTGCAGACGCAAGCCGCGGCGCAGAACCAGCAGCTCCCGCCCGACCTGGAAGCGCGCGTGCGCGACAAGGTCGTGATGGACGAAATCTTCACGCAGGAGGCCGAGAAGCGCGGCCTGACCGCCAGCGCCGACTACAAGCTGCGGATGGAGCAGGCACGTC
>JANYBE010000034.1 GCA_025360945.1 Rhizobacter sp.
CAACCGCGGCTGCCGTCGCTTCGCCTGTGCCACGAGAAGAACTGCTGGCAGCGCTGAACGAATTGCTGGAGGCTGAACGCGCTGGCGCGCGTGTCGCCATGGAAACGGTGCGCGAGATTCCGCCCTCCGACTTGGCGACGCTGGTTCAGGACATTCACAAGGATGAGGTTCGGTGGTGCGGCATGCTCATGCGCACGATCAAGGCGTTGGAAGGCGAGTCGTCGAGCGCCACTGGCGCGTTCTGGGGCAAGGCAATGGCGATCGCCGACGTGCAGCAACGCCTGACCTTCCTGAACCGCGGACAGGCGTGGGTGGTTCGCAAGCTGCAAGCGCTGATACCGAGAATTGAGGACGCGCATGTCCGGTCAGAACTGGCCGCGATGCTGGAAGCGCACCATCACAACATCGGCCTCGTCGACGCCCGACCACTTGTCGGGGCGGCGTGACGAGGCCTGAATGACAGCGGCGGTCAAGAGGTTCCCGATCCATCCCGCGCATCCCGAGCGCATCTGCTGGGGCTGCGACAAGTACTGCCCCGCGGACGCGATGATGTGCGGAAACGGCAGCGTCGTGACGCCGCATCCATCGGAACTGTTCGGTGAGGACTGGATGACCTGGGGCTTGGATATCCAATCTCCTGAAACCCTGAAGAAGACGGACTGAGCGATGAGGTTCGGCACATCGTGCATTCAAGCCCCTGCGAAATCACCGGCGGCGGGGCAGCGACCTCAACGCCGAAGTGAATCCGATCCGCAATCATCGCCAGCCCCGTCGAGAGAACCCGGCGAAGGCATGATCCCTCCGCGGCAGCTACTGCATCGACATGTTCGAAGCTCCCGGAACGGCACGAAAGTGGACCTCGAAGTAACGCTCAACAGTGCTCAGCAGGGAAGTCACATCGTGATGCGCATTCACCGCTCGCCGCACAATCTGCACACACAAACAGTCGAGTATGTGACTGACGACTCGACGCTGGACGCGGCCGTAAGCACTGGCTTCGAGATCGCGCAGGCTGTCATTGATGGGCGACCGTGTTGAGAGTCATGGCAACACACACGGCACCTCAACTGCATCGGTGAAGATCTGCCCCGCCGCGGAAATCCGCGAATTCAAGGAAACGACTCTAGTCTAAGCCGAGGCGAGCTTGAACACTGCCACGGACCGCACCAGCTGCTGGGCCTGCGTCTTCAAACTCTCCGCAGCGGCAGCGCTTTCTTCAACCAGCGCGGCGTTCTGCTGTGTGGCCTGATTCATATGGCTCACGGCCTCGCCCACCTGCATGACACCTTCTGAACGCTTCAGTTCGCGTGCCTCGGTTCTGTGTCGGCATTCCATGGGCCTCATTGATCTGCAGTTGATAGCGGGTTGATCTGGGTCAAGGAAATTGGCTTATGGCGCCCGTGATCTTTCGGAGAGCGCGTCGCCCACGCGTTACCGCACTCGTCGCTTTCACCTGCGCAAATCACTGTTCTTTGAATGCTGGGCATCGGCGGCCTGCGGTTTGATCTTTGTGGTTGCCATAGCCTCCATAATAGATGCATACTGTGTGCATGTTTGTTGCCTCAAGGCCAAAAGGAGCAATCTTGCGCACATCCGGTGTTGAGTCGATCGCTACGAGCACGCTCGATACGCGGTGTGTCGCTTCGGGTGATCGCGACGCACTGATCCTGTCGACCTTCCGTCGCCTTTGCGTCGGAGAGTCGATGCAGCTCGTATGCGACCAGGAACCGAGGCGACTGTTTTCGCAGCTTCGAGCCGAACTACCAAGCAGCTTCACCTGGATCTGCATCGAGGCCGGGCCTCAGGTCTGGCGCGTACAGATCGGCCGCCTAGCCACGTGGTGGTCCGACGGTCAGTGTTGCGGTACCTGTGGCGGTCGAACGAGGACGGCTTCATGAGGGCCCCGGAGCATCTTCCCGATGTTGCCGGCGAGCTGCTGGACCTGACCCGTCGCAACAGTCTCAACGCCCTGGAACTTCGTGGGCAAACGCTGCTGCCTATCGTTCAGGGCGGCATGGGCGTCGGCGTGTCGGCACACCAGCTTGCCGGAAGTGTGGCGGCACTGGGTGCGATGGGCACGATATCGTCGGTCGACTTGCGCCGTCATCATCCCGATTTGATGGAGCGCACGCGCGGACTGGCCCCCGGCGCGGCGGCCACGGCGGCAGCCAAGCTGGCCATCGACGAGGCCAATCTGGAGGCCCTTGAGCGCGAGATCTGCGCTGCCCGCGTGCTCTCGGGCGGTCGCGGACTGCTTGCGATCAACGTCATGCGGGCCGTGAGCGAGTACGGGCCCTCCGTGACCAGGGCGCTGGAGTGCGGCATCGACGCGGTGGTGGTTGGCGCAGGGCTGCCTCTCGATCTCCCAGAGCTTGCCCGAGACCACCCGAAAGCCTTGCTCGTGCCAATCTTGTCAGATGCTCGCGGCGTTCAACTCGTTGTGCGCAAGTGGGAGCGCAAGAAGCGCATGCCGGATGCGATCGTGATCGAGCATCCGCGACTGGCGGGCGGACACCTGGGTGCGGCAAAGGTTGCCGACCTGAACG
>JANYBE010000048.1 GCA_025360945.1 Rhizobacter sp.
ATGAACAAGGGCCACTGGGTCATCATGTTCCCTGAAGGCACGCGCGCGCCGCGCGGTGGCCGCGGCACCTACAAGAGCGGCGGCACGCGGCTGGCCGTTACGACCGGCCGGCCGGTATTGCCGATCGCGGTGACCTCGGCGCGCTGCTGGCCGCGCAAGAGCTTCGTGCTGCGGCCCGGCGTGATCGACGTGTCGATCGGCCACCCGATCCCGAGCGTCGGGCGCGAGCCGGACGAACTGATGCGCGAGGTCGAGAGCTGGATCGAGGCCGAGATGCACCGGCTCGATCCCGAGGCTTACGCCAAGACTTGATCCCGATGAGCCGCCGCCCCGCCGCCGCCGACCCGCAACAGCTCGCGCTGTTCGAGGCCGCGGCGCCGGTGGTCGGGGTGGTGCCCGAGCCCCTGGTGCCGCCGTCTGAGGCTGACACTTCTTTCGAGCCCGTCTCCATCGCCAGCGTGCTGATGTCAACGACCTTTCGCCACCCGCAAGCCGATCGCGAGACGCGCTTGAACGAGCACGTCGTCGGCTACGCGCTCAAGCGCGCGCGGCGGCGCAGCATCGGCTTCATCGTCGGGCCCGAGGGCCTGAGCGTGAACGCGCCTAAGTGGGTCGGGCTGCACGACATCGAGCTCGCGCTTCAGGAAAAGGCCAACTGGATTCTGCGCAAGTTGCGCGAGCAGCAAGAGCGCGCGCAACGCCTGCACGCGGCCAAGGTCGACTGGCGCGACGGCACGACGATCCCGTTCCTCGGCGACACCGTGATCATCGTGCTCGACCCGCGCACGACCGGCGCGATCCTGAACCCGGATTCGACCGCACTGCCCGGTGTGCCGCACCTGACGCTGCACGTCGGCCTGCCGCACACCGCGACCACGGCGCAAATCCGCGATGCGGTGCAGAGCTGGCTGCAACGGCAGGCGCGGCGCGTGTTCGAGGAGCGCTGCCAGCTGTTCACGCAGCGACTCGGCGTGCGCTACACGCGGCTGAGCCTGTCGTCGGCGCAGACGCGCTGGGGCAGCGCCAGTGCCGACGGCTCGATCCGCCTGAACTGGCGGCTGATCCACTTCGCACTGCCGACCATCGACTACGTCGTCGCGCATGAGCTCGCGCATTTGCGCGAGATGAACCACAGCCCGCGTTTCTGGGACGTGGTGCGCTCGGTGCTGCCTGAATACGAGCAGGCACGCGGCACTCTGAAGGACGGCGTCGTGCCGGTGTTCGATTGAGCGGTGACTACGACGAGAACCAGACCGCGGTTCCCGAATCCTTCATCGCGCTGTACCGCGACGCCCGCAATCGACTGACGGTGCCGCGCGCGACGATCGCCGCTCGCTACGAGCTGTGCGAAGACCTGGCGAACCTGCTGACCGACCATTGCAGCATGGTGCACTCTCGCGACGGTGTCGATGAGGCGACGGTGCTGAGCCGCGTTCATCAGGGGCTGCTCGCGCCGCCGACCACCGTCGAACCGCCCGAGGCCGCATGGGTGGTGCGCCGCACTGCCGAGTTGCTCGGCTGGCCGGGGGATCTGTGGCCGGCACAGTGACGGCTCAGTCAGCCACTCAGTCGACGAGGGTGATCACCGTGTCCTGCGCGCCTGGCGTGCAACCTTCGGCGATCGGCTCCCAGCCGCGGTGGACGACCACGTACCTCTCGGTGTGGCAGAACTCGATGCGGCTGGCCTCGGGCACCGTGGCGCGGACGAAGCCTTCGATGGACGCCGGCATGCTCACGCGATACACCATCTGCTCTATATCGTCGCTCGGATGGTCGTCGTTGTGCAGCCACGGCACGAACGCGCCGGCCCACATCAGACCCCGATTGCCCACCTCGACGCGGCTGGGTGCGTAGCCGCGCTCCGCAAGCCAGCGTTGCGCCTGCGCTCGCGCGTGCTCGACGCCGTCGATCCGGCCCCACGCAGCGGCGAGCATCTCGACGACCCACTGGTTGCAGTTCTGGTACTCCAGGCCCCAGGCATAGGCGTTGGCGCTGTAGGCGGTGTTGAGCAACTGCAGCGCGCGGCCGTTGTCGAGCGCCGCGCGCTCCAGTTCGCCGGCCTCCGCCGCCGGCATGAAGACGACCGAGACGTAGCCGATCGAAGGATCGTCGGTCCCCAGCAGGAAGCCGGACAGGCCCTGGTCGAAGATCCTGGGGCGCCGTTCGTCGCAGGCGTAGTAGAGCTGGCGAACCGACCAGGGCGTGTTGGCGCTCGCCTTCAGGCTGAAGCCGGCGTGCGAGTAGCGCATGCCGAAGCGGCTAAGGTCCAGCCCGGAGCGTGCGACGAGGGCGAGCGGCACGCCGGAGTTCTCGAGCTCGGTCTTGATGATCGCGCCGAAGCGGAACAGCCGGTCCTTCTGTTCCGCGTTCAGCGCCGCCTGGTGGTCGCAGTACTGCAGCGTGCCTGCCCGGCATGCGCCCCACGACATGGCGCACAGCGCGGCCAGCAGCAGGGCGCGGACCGCGCGCGCGATCAAAGCATCACGGCATGGGAGGGCACGTCGCGCGCCCAATCGTCGTTCAGCACCAGGAAGAAGGCGTGGGCGGAGTCGCTCTTGGCGAATTCGAGCCCATAGGGCCGCGCGCGAGCCGTCACGATCTGGCCCGCGGCAACGCGGCTCTGCTCCACGGTCTGCTCGGGCACATAGAGGAAGTACTCGCCCTCCGCGCTGCGGTCGGCCACGGCCTGCAGCGTCAAGCGCAGGGTGCCGGTCCGTTGTGCCACTGCGGTCACGGCCATGACTTCGTAGTCGCCCGCGGCGGCGGTGGTCTTCGAGGAACTGTCGCTGGACTTCTTCAGCGAATCCGATCCGCTGCTCGCCGCGGAGGACGCGCTGTCGGACGCGGACGAGGCGGTCGAGCTGGCCGACATCGCAGGCATGGTGGCGAGGGCTGAGAGCAGCAGGGCAAGGGATGCGACCGGGGTCTTAAGGTGGTTCATGGCAACTCGAGAAGTTCGTGCGATGCGGGATGGTTCGAGGGCGGCCAAGCCATCCTATCAAACGCGCCGCTCGTCATGGCGGTTGGCCGCAGCGAACGCCGCGGATGCGGCGTCGGCGGGAGTGCGCATTGGGGTGCTCGTGTCCATCGTGTCCTCGATACGGTCAATGTGTGCAATGACTGTTGGAAGGCGGGCACGCAACCGCTGGTAAATGTTTGCTCAGGGAACTCTAAGGGTTTCTGAATTCCCCTATCGGAGGGTGCCGCTCGGTCGAGAAGCGGTAGATCCCGTCGGCATCGAGCCGGCGCGTCAGCGTGCCGTCGAGCCACAGCGCATGCAGGTGCGCGAGCGACTCGCCCATCGCGAACGTGGTCTGGTGCAGATCGAGCTGGCGCCGGAACAGGATTATCAGCAGATCGGCCGCGCACTGCGGCGCTTCAGTGCAGGCGCTGATCACGTCCTTGAGCCGCTCGTCGTGGTGCGCGATCAACTGGTCGACACGCGTGTGTAGACCCTTGAACGGCCGGCCGTGCGACGGCAGTACCAGCACGTCGGCCGGCAGCGCTCGCATCTGCTCGAGGGAGTCGAGGTACAGGCGCAGCGGGTTCGATTCGGGTTCGGTCTCGTGCACGCTGACGTTGGTCGAGATGCGCGGCAGCACCATGTCGCCGCTGATCAGCGTACCGAGCGCCGCGCAGTGCAGCGAGATGTGCTCCGGCGCATGGCCGTAGCCGACATGGCAGGCCCATTCTTTGCCGTTGATCGCGATGCGGTCGCCGTCAAAAATGCGGCGATAGGCGCTCGGCACCTGCGGTACCATGCTTGCGTAGTAGTTGGTGCGCGCCTTGATCTTTTCCTGCGCTTGCGCGTCGATCAGGCCGTGGCTGGCCATGAAACGCGCGGTGGCTTCACCGCCGATCGCGGCGATGCCGGTGCTGGCCAGGCGGGCCGTGTTGTAGTCGGTCGCACTGATCCACAGGCGCACGCACCAGCGCTCGGTGAGCCAGTGTGCCAGGCCCATGTGGTCCGGGTGCATGTGGGTCACGATCACGCGCAGCACCGGCAGACCGCCGAGTTCGTTCGCGAAGATCTGCTCCCACGCGGTGCGCGTGGCATCGTTGGTGATGCCGCAATCGACGATGCTCCAGCCCTCGACGCCGTCGATGCGGTCGCGCAGCAGCCACAGGTTGATGTGGTCGAGCTGGAACGGCAGCAGCATGCGCAGCCAGCGCACACCAGGGGCCACTTCGAGCGTCGTGCCGATGGCGGGCAGCGTGTCGCCGAACGGGTATTGCAGTTGTTGCTCGAGGGCATTCATCGCGGGTTGCCTTTACACTTGACGTATACGTTAATCGGACCAGTGTAGTTCGAGACCCCCATCGCCGCTGTCACCTACATGTCTGTCGCGTCCACTCCCACGCTCACGATCGGCGAACTCGCGCGCGAGTTCGATCTGACGACCCGCGCGATCCGCTTCTACGAAGACTGCGGCCTGCTCGCGCCGCAGCGCCAGGGTCGCAACCGCGTCTACACGGCGCGCGACCGCACGCGCTTGAAGCTCACGCTGCGCGGCAAGCGCCTCGGGCTGACGCTGGCCGAGGTCAAAGAACTGGTCGATATGTATGAGTCGCCGCGCGACACGCTGCCGCAGCTGAAGAAGTTCCTCACGGTGCTGGCCACACACCGGGCGCAGCTCGAGCAGCAAATGGCCGATCTTCATGTCACGCTCGACGAGGTGCGCACCCACGAGAAGGAAGGCCGGCGGCTGCTTGCCGAGGGCGAGCGGCGCAAGGCCGGCTAGCGCTTTAGATCCCGCAGCGGCCATGCAGCCACACGATGCCCAGTTCGCACAGCGAACCCGCGATTCGTTCGCCCTCCAGCCGGCGATGGCGACGCTGGGCGTGAGCGTCGAGGAGATCGCGCCTGGCCGCGTCGTGTTGGCGATGGCGCACCGCGCCGACCTGACGCAGCAGCACGGCTACCTGCACGCCGGCATGGTCGCGACCGCACTCGACTCGGCCTGCGGCTACGCCGCTTTCACGCTGATGCCGGTGGGCGCGGGCGTGCTGACGATCGAGTTCAAGATCAACCTACTGGCGCCGGCGCGCGGGCCGCTGATGCGCTTTGAGGCAAAGGTGACGAAGGCCGGCCGAACGATCAGCGTCGTCGATGGCCACGCCTACCAGCATGACAGCGGCAGCAGCGAGCGCAAACTCGTCGCGACCATGACCGCGACGATCATGACCGTGACGGGGCGCGACGACCTGCGACACTGAACCGAATCCAAGGAGACACCCGATGACCAATCTGCCCGGCCTGAACTTCCAACTCGGCGACGACGTCGACGCGCTGCGCGACGCGGTGCGCGATTTCGCGCAGGCAGAGATCGCGCCGCGCGCGGCCGAGATCGACCGCTCCGACCAGTTCCCGATGGACTTATGGCGCAAGATGGGCGCGCTCGGCGTGCTCGGGATTACGGTCGGCGAAGAGTACGGCGGTGCAGGCATGGGCTACCTCGCGCACATGATCGCGATGGAAGAAATCAGCCGCGCGAGCGCGTCGGTCGGCCTCTCGTATGGCGCGCACTCCAACCTGTGCGTGAACCAGATCAAGCGCAACGGCAGCGATGCGCAGCGCGCCAAGTACCTGCCCAAGTTGATCAGCGGCGAGCATGTGGGTGCGCTCGCAATGAGCGAACCGGGCGCCGGCTCCGACGTGATCAGCATGAAGCTCAAGGCGCAGGACAAGGGCGATCACTACCTGCTCAACGGCAACAAGATGTGGATCACCAACGGGCCGGACGCTGACACGCTGGTCGTCTATGCGAAGACCGAGCCCGAGCTCGGCGCGCGCGGCGTCACCGCGTTCCTGATCGAGAAAGGGATGAATGGCTTCTCGATCGCGCAAAAGCTCGACAAGCTCGGCATGCGCGGCAGCCACACCGGCGAGCTCGTCTTCAACAACGTCGAGGTGCCGGCGCAGAACGTGCTCGGCGCCTTGAACGGCGGCGCGCGCGTGCTGATGAGCGGCCTCGATTACGAGCGCGCCGTGCTGACCGGCGGGCCGCTGGGCATCATGCAATCGGTGATGGACAGCGTCGTGCCCTACATTCACGACCGCAAGCAGTTCGGCCAGAGCATTGGCGAGTTCCAGTTGATCCAGGGCAAGGTGGCCGACATGTACACGGTCTTGCAAGCCGGCCGCGCATTTGCCTACACGGTGGCGAAGAACCTCGACATGCTCGGCAGCGAGCACGCGCGCCAGGTACGCAAGGACTGCGCGAGCGTGATCCTGTGGTGTGCCGAGAAGGCGACCTGGATGGCCGGCGAAGGCGTGCAGATCTTCGGCGGCAACGGCTACATCAACGAGTACCCGCTCGGTCGGCTGTGGCGCGACGCCAAGCTGTACGAGATCGGCGCGGGCACGTCCGAAATTCGACGGATGCTGATCGGGCGCGAGCTGTTTTCCGAGACGATGTGAGAAAGCACGAAGACGATTCACCCCTTTCGCCGCGTTGCGCCGTTCAACCGCATGTCGAAACTCACTTTGGAGACTCTTCATGCACATCCGCCGCCTCTTCATCGCGCTTGCCGCCGCTGCGGTCAACCTGCCAGCGTTCGCCCACGGCAGCCTGGTCGATGTCGAACTCGTCGACCGCCAGCGCGCGCAGCCGCTGCCCACCTACTCGTACCGCGGCGCCGCATGGGTCGCGGGCCAGCCGGGTAGCCGCTACGCGGTGCGCGTGAGCAACCGCAGCGGTCAGCGCGTGCTGGTCGTGCTCTCCGTGGACGGCATCAACGCCGTCAGCGGCGAGACTGCGGCGCTGGGCCAAACCGGCTACGTGCTCGGGCCGTGGCAGACAACCGAGATCACCGGCTGGCGCAAAAGCCTGACCGAGGCTGCGGCGTTCTACTTCACCGCGCTGCCGGATTCGTACGCGGCGCGTACCGACCGGCCCGACAACGTCGGCGTGATCGGCGTCGCGGTGTTCCGCGAACGTGAGCGTGAGCGTGAGCGCGAATCGGAGATTGCGGCCGAGTCACGCGCCGCGCCGGGGGCTGCGGCCAAGTCCGCCGGCATCGCCCGCGACGAACGCCTGGGCACCGGCCACGGCGAGCGCGAATATGCGCCGACGACTCAGACCCGCTTCGAGCGTGCCAGCGAGCGCCCAGCCGAGATCGTGCGCCTGCGCTACGACAGTTACGAGAACCTGCTCGCCAGCGGCGTCGTGCCGCGGCCGCAGCGTGCTCGTCCGATCCCGGAGCCGTTTCCCGTGTACGTGCCCGATCCGAAGAGTTGAGTCGGCCGCGCGCTGCGTACACTTGCCGAATTTGCTGCGGTACCGCACCCATGACCACTCAACTCCTCGAGCTTCTTGACAGCAACCGCCTGTGGGCCGCGAAGACCGAAGCGCGCAGCCCGGGCTTTTTCACCAAGCTGCTGACGCAGCAGGCGCCGCAGTACCTGTGGATTGGCTGCGCCGACAGCCGCGTGCCGGCGAACGAGCTGGTCGATTTGCTGCCGGGCGAATTGTTCGTGCACCGCAATGTCGGCAACGTCGTCGTTCACTCCGACCTCAACTGCCTGTCGGTGATGCAGTTCGCGACCGACCTGCTCAAGGTCAAGCACGTCATCATTGTCGGGCACTCCGGCTGCGGTGGCGTCATCGCGGCGCTGAACGACCTGCGCATCGGCCTGGCGGACAACTGGATCCGACACGTGCAGGACGTGCGCAACCGCCATCGCGACTGGCTCGACAGCGTGCCGGCGCCGCGCCGCGTCGATGCACTGTGCGAGCTCAACGTCGTCGAGCAAGCGCTCAACGCCTGTCAGACGACCATCGTGCAGGACGCCTGGGCGCGCGGCCAGGAGCTCGTCGTCCACGGCTGGTTCTACGGCCTGTCCAACGGCTTGCTGCAGGACCTGAGGATGACCGTCTCGGGCCCGGCCGAGATGAACGAGATCTACGAGCGCGCGATTGGCGGGGTGCACGAGCGCTATCCCGCAGACAAACGCAGCTGATGCCCGCCGCCTTTCCGACCGCGCTTACCGATCCGCGCGCCATCGACATCGCACAGGCCATGCTCGATGGCTTCGACCGCCACTACACGCTATTTCGCGAGGCCAGCGCCGATGCCAAGCGGCGTTTCGAGATTGCCGATTGGCACGGCCAGCAGCGCGCGCAGCGCGAGCGCATCGAGTTCTACGACCTGCGCGTCGACGAGGGCGCGGAGCGCTTGCAGAGCGAGTTCCAGGCCTCGGAGCTGCCAAAGGATGTGTGGCAGCAGGTCAAGCTGCACTACATCGGATTGCTCACCGACCACCACCAGCCCGAGCTCGCCGAAACCTTCTTCAACTCGGTCACCACGAAGATTTTGCACCGCAGCTACTTCCACAACGACTTCATCTTCGTGCGGCCTGCGGTCTCGACCGAGTACATCGAGAACGACGAGCCCGCCTCGCTGCCGACCTACCGCGCCTACTACCCGACCAAGGCGACGATGCGCGAGACCTGGCTGCGCATCGTCGACAACTTTCAGCTCAAGCGCGGGTTCGAGGACCTGGGCCGCGACATCGACTGCGTGCTTGCGGCCGTTGCCGCCGAACTCGGCGACTACCGGCTGCGCGCGAACTTCCAGATTCAGGTGCTGAGCTCGCTGTTCTACCGGAACAAGGGCGCGTACCTGGTCGGCAAGATCATCAACGGCTTCAGCGAGACGCCGTTCGCGCTGCCGATTCTGCATGGCGAGCAGGATGGGCTGATCATCGACACCGTGCTGTTCGGCGAGGACGATCTGCTGCTGCTTTTCAGCTTTGCGCGAGCCTATTTCATGGTGGCCATGGAGGTGCCGTCGGCCTACGTGCAATTCCTGCGCTCGATGATGCCGCGCAAGCCGCGCAGCGAGATCTACAATGCGCTCGGTCTCGCGAAGCAGGGCAAGAACGCGTTCTACCGCGACTTTCTCTACCACCTAAAGCACTCGAGCGACCGCTTTCGGATCGCGCCCGGCATCAAAGGCATGGTGATGCTGGTGTTCGATTTGCCGAGCTTCCCGTACGTGTTCAAGGTCATCAAGGACTTCTATCCGGCGCAGAAGGAGACAACGCGCGAGCTGATCAAGAGCAAGTACCTGCTCGTGAAGCAGCATGATCGCGTCGGGCGCATGGCCGACACGCTCGAGTACAGCAACGTCGCGTTCCCGCGCGCGCGCTTCGAGCTCGAGCTCGTCGCCGAGCTCCTGCACTACTGCCCCAGCCTGCTCGAGGAGGACGGCGATCAACTGGTGATCCGCCACCTCTACATCGAGCGCCGCATGATCCCGCTCAACATCTATCTGCAGGAGGCCTCGCTGGCGCAGATCGAGGGCGCGGTGATCGAGTACGGCAACGCGATCAAGGACTTGGTGCGCGCCAACATCTTCCCCGGTGACATGCTGTGGAAGAACTTTGGCGTCACGCGCCACGGCAAGGTCGTGTTCTACGACTACGATGAGATCAAGTACCTGACCGACTGCACTTTCCGCAAGGTGCCGAC
>JANYBE010000078.1 GCA_025360945.1 Rhizobacter sp.
TCGCAACAACGATCATCAATTCGATAAGGGTGAAACCCTTTTGGATGGAACGCTTCATGATGAATCCTTAGGTCTTGGCACGGCCGTTTGGTAGCGGGATGGACATGCCGGGTTGCCAGCGCGAAGGGTCGCACGATGCGACCCCAGGCAATCTATCAGCGAGCCCGTTCGGGCCCGCGCTTGGTCAGGCTCAGGTGCGGCAGTTCGCAGGGGTGTACTTGGGCAACATCGTACCGGCAGCCGTGGCGCCGTTGATGAGCGTCTTGTTGAGCGCGTAGCAGTCCCAGGCGATCGGGCCGCCGGGGGGCGTGCCGGCCGCAAGGACTGCGCCGTTCGAGGACGGCCACAGCATGACGGTGTTGCCCGTCACTGCCGCGGTGTAGGTGATGACGATGTGGCCATCGGCGGTGGTGCCGGTGACCGAAGCCACGTTCTGGGTGGCCGCGCCGCCCAGAGTGCAGGTGCCAGCGGTCGTGCAGGTGCCAGCCGTGGTGGTCATCGAGGCAAAGAGGCCGCCAGCTGCTGCCGCAGTGCCGTTCGCCGCGTTGTCTGCGACCATCGGCTTGAGCCCGCTGGCCAGCACGATGCCTTCGGTGACCTTGGCGCGGATCGTGTAGTCCTGGTAGGCCGGCAGCGCAACCGCTGCCAAGATGCCGATGATCGCAACAACGATCATCAATTCGATAAGGGTGAAACCCTTTTGGATGGAACGCTTCATGGTGATTGACTCCTGAGAGCTTTGACGTGGGGTGGAAGACGCGTCGTTAGATGCAGACCCCGTGCCACCGTGCCGACCCGAAAAATCCGTGAGATTCGGCCCTCAAGCTGACACAAAGAGTCACCGGACCCTTGAATGAGGGATGCGCGCCAGGTCACGCATGACACAAATGGTCACTGTCTGCCGCCGATCCAGGGGTCAGCCGACCAACAGATCCATCGCCTGTCCGGCCGCGAGCGCATGGATGCGGTGGGCCGTTCCCAGGCGGCCGATCTCGGTCATCACCGCGTCGACCTCGCCTGGCTTGATGTGCGTGATGTGCACATCGACGCTGCCGGCGAGCTGGGCCAGCTCATGCCCGAGCGCCGCCGGGCACAGGTGCCGGCTGACGCGCGCGACCTGACGCTCTTCGTCGCTGAAAGCTGTCTCGATGATGAGGTGGGCCACACGCATCGTGCGCAAGCGCTCCCACAGCACCGGGTTCGGGCCGGTGTCCCCGGTGTAGACCCACCAGCCGCGCGGTTCGGTTTCTTCCACGGCGGCGCCACACTCTACTGCGAAGCCGACCGCGGGTACAGTGTGTGAGGCGCTCAGCACCTCGATGCGCTTGCCGTTCAACACGAGTACCTCGCCGACCTCGAACGACACGAGTTCGAGCACCGGATGCTCGGCGCTGGGCAGGCGCGTGAAATCAGGCCAGATCGCGCCGTTGAAGATGTGGGTGCGCAGTGCCGCGAGCGTCTCGGGCAGCGCGTGCACGCGGATCGGGCCACAGCCATTGGCGCTGCGCACGCGCATCACGCTGTCGGCGAGCAGGCCGATGGCGAGCACGTGGTCGAGGTGCGAATGGCTGATCAGGATGTGGTCGATGCGGGCCAGCGCGTCCAGGCTCAGGTCGCCCACCCCGGTGCCGGCGTCGATCAGCACATCGCCATCGAGCAGAAAGGCCGTGGTCTTGCACCCCGCGGCGATGGACCCGGAGCAGCCGAGCACGTTGAGAATCATTGGCTGTCGAAGGTGTAAGCACCGACCCAGTCAGGTGCCGGGGGCGTACTGCCGTAGTGGGTCGTGCGGGCCAGGAATTGCCGTTACAGGCCGATCCGGGTGAGTCGGCGTGCGCAGCGCTTGCAGGCCTTGCAACGTGGCCTGCGCATCGATCCCATGTTGCAGCCGGCAGGACGTCAGCGCAAGCCGCCAAAGTCGCATTTCCTCGTCAAACCGCGGGATGCATCGGGCGGCCGAGCGATCGCCGTGAAAAGCGTCACGGAGCAGCGTTGAGGCGACGCGCGGCGGCCGTGCGCGGAGCGATCGGCCGACTACGCCTGAACGAACTGCATCTGCGTGCCTGCGAGCTCGATCACGTCACCGTTCTTCAGGTGCACGGTTTCACCGACGACCGGGTTGCCGTTGACGGTCGGTTGCAACGCGCCTTCAACGTGCGCGAGCACGTAGCCGCCCGGGCGCTTGGTGATGGACGCCACCTGCACGCCGGGCTTGCCGACGGTGGTCACGACCTTGGTCAGTGCGACCTCGCGGCCGGCCGCAGCACCGTTGAGCACTCGGATCGATGCAGGCGTGGTCGAGGCGCCGAGCGAGCCGAAGCCCGAACCTCCAAAGCCAGACGGCTGGGCGCCCGGGCCCGGCGGGCGCGAGCCCGGCTTCATGATCATGGTCTTTTCGTAGTCGGTGCCGTCCTCGACCATGAACTTGATCTTGTACTTGCCGATCTCGACCGTGTCGTTGTGGCTGAGCAGCTGCTTCTTGACGGCCTTACCGTTGATGTAGGTGCCGTTGGTGCTGTTCAGGTCTTCGATAAAGACGTCGGCGCCAACCATCTGCAGCACCGCGTGTTCGCCGCTGACCGCGAGGTTGTCAATCACGATGTCGTTGTAGGGCCGGCGGCCGAGCGTGGTCTTGTCTTTGGTGATCTGCACTTCCTTGATCACCACACCATCGAGCGATACGACCAGTTTGCCCATGCTTTATGACCTCTTGTGTCTAAGTCTTCGCCTGCTCTTCGCCTGCCTTTGCAGCGTCAGCGCTTGAACGGCCACCACGACCGCGCCGTCCCGGAGGGCCCTCGAACCCGCGCCAGAATGACCGAGATATTATCCTTGCCGCCCGCATCGTTGGCGGCATCGATCAGGGCGCCGGCTGCTTCGGGCAGTGTCTCGGCGCCCATCAGCAGCTGCGCGATGCTCTCATCATCGAGCATGTCCGACAGCCCGTCCGAGCATAGCAGGTAGGTGTCGCCCGGCAACACATCGTGAAGATGCGTCTCAAGTAGCACAGTGTCCTCCACGCCGACCGCGCGCGTCACCAGGTTCTTGTTGGCCGAAAACGCGGCCTGCTCGGGCGTGATCAGGCCGGAGTCGATCTGCTCCTGCAACAGCGAGTGGTCGTGCGTGATCTGCATCAGGCGCGAAGCGCGCAGCCGGTAGGCCCGCGAGTCGCCCACATGGCCCATCAGCAGGCGCGCGTCGCGAAACACGCCGACGACCAGCGTCGTGCCCATGCCGGCGTACTGAGGGTTGGAATTGGCGGCGTTGAAGATCGCGCGGTTGGCGTTGTCGACGCAGATGTCCATCGCGCGGCGCACATCGGTGTCGGTGGCGCTCTCGGAGGCTTCGGAGAGCCAGCGGCCGAGCTCCGACTTGATGAACGAGGTTGCCATGCCGCTGGCGACTTCGCCTGCGTTGTAGCCGCCCATGCCATCAGCGAGCACGACCAGCGCGGTGGGCTCGTCGACGGCCACCGAGTCTTCGTTGTTGTTTCGCGCTCGCCCGGTGTCGGTGGCGCTGAAGAACTCAAGGGTCATGGACGGGGCGCTTGCGGGCATGCGGGCTCGTGTCAGTGGTCGGCATTGTGCATCGGATCAGCGGGCGTTTTTCTCGCCGGTGTCTCCAATCCGCCCGAATGCGGGGCGTCAGTCACGGCGGCTGCGCTCGCGGGCAAGGCCATCAGCGCCGCGACCGCGCGCAGGTCGCTTGCCAGCTGACCCCCATCGGCGTAGCGCACCTCGGGGCGCTTTTCGAGCGCGAGCGCGATCACGTTGGCCAGCGCCTCGGGCAGTTCGGGGCGAAGCGTGCGCACATCGGGCGCGGGCTCGTTGGCGATCTGGTTCATCAGCTGCGCCATCGAGTCGGACGCATGCGGCAGCGCTCCGGTCAGAAGCTGGAACAGCATCACGCCGAGTGAGTAAAGATCGGTGCGGCCGTCGACGCGCCGACCGGCCATCTGCTCGGGCGACATGAACGACGGTGTGCCCAACACCATGCCGGTACGGGTGCGGCAGGCGTTGGTGATGCTGGCAATGCCGAAGTCGGTGACCTTGATCGCGCCACTGTCGGGGTC
>JANYBE010000095.1 GCA_025360945.1 Rhizobacter sp.
GAACTCGGCGCTGCGCGTCGGCAAAAGGTCGATGTGCACGAGCGCGTGGCCGTTCGCGGCGATAAGGTCGCGCGCAAACGCCGAGGCGGCGTAGATAAGACTGCCTTCGACCCCACTGTCTGTGATGACGAACTCGCCAGCCTGCTCGAGCACCACTCCGCCCACGCCGTGCACCAACAGTGCGACCGTTTTCATCGGCTGCCCCGCGAAGCGGCTGCGGAAGAACTCACTCCAACCCGCCACATCGAAGCCGCAGTTCGAGGGCTGCAACACGGCGACGTCCACCCCGCGCTGCTCGAGCAAAGGCGCCCAGGCACCGTCCGACCCGAGCCGGGGCCAGCTGCCGCCACCGAGTGCGAGCACGACGGCATCGGCCCGATACACCCGCTCGCCGCGCGGCGTGGCAAAGCGCAGCGCGTTTGACGCGTCCCAGCCCAGCCAGCGCTGCCGCATGTGGAACACCACGCCCGTGGCGCGCAGCCGCGCAAGCCAGGCGCGCAGCAGCGGCGCGGCCTTCATGTCGGTCGGGAACACGCGGCCCGAACTGCCGATGAAGGTGCTCACGCCCAGGGCCTGTGCCCAAGCGCGCAGCTCGGCCGGACCGAACGCGCGCAGCATCGGCGCCATCACGTCGCGCCGGGTTCCATAGCGGCCAACGAAGGCGTCGAACGGCTCGCTGTGCGTCAGGTTCAACCCGCCTTTGCCGGCGAGCAGGAACTTACGTCCGACCGAGGGCATCGCATCGAACAACTCGACCTGCGCGCCGTCCGCGGCAAGCACCTCGGCCGCCATCAGCCCGGCAGGGCCACCGCCGATGACGGCGACGCGGAATTTCGATGCGAAGGACATGGGCGGTGGGCGCTGAGGTGCTTGAAAAACGGCGCAGTGTGGCACAGAGCCGCGAGTAAGACTGGCGCGATCGGCGCGACCTAGCGCATCCTTGCGCACGGAGCACAACCATGGCCATGACCCACCCCCGCCCCCACGCCCTGCCCTGCAGCCTGCTCGCAATGACGATGCTCGCACCGGCTCACGCAGCGCCGGCTTGCAGCGCGCGCAGCGCCGCCACCGTCACGCCGGTGGTCGAGCTCTACACCTCGGAGGGCTGCAACTCCTGCCCGCCGGCGGACCGATGGTTGTCGGCGGTGCAGGCCGACGCGCCGGTCATCGCGCTCGCCTTTCACGTCGACTACTGGGATCGTTTGGGCTGGAAGGACCGCTTCGCCAGCCCCGCGTTCACGCAGCGCCAGGCCCAGCAGCAGCACAGCAGCGGTGCGCGTTTCAGCTACACGCCGCAGGTGTTGATTAACGGTGCGGACCGACCGGACTGGCCGGCAGCGGTCGTGGCCTCACGCACGCGCCTGGACGCGACCGTCGATGCGCAACTTGTGCGCGACGGCAACCGCGTCACCGCGACTGTCACCGCCTTGCCCGGCGCGCCCGCCCGCCTCGCGGCCTTCTGGGCTGTGACCGAGCAAGGCCACATCAGCGCTGTAAATGCCGGCGAGAACGAAGGCGTGACTTTGCGCCATGATTTCGTCGTGCGTGACTATCGTCAGATCAGCGCATGGGCCAGCAAGGCCGACGCCGCGACGCTTCAATTCGACCTAGCCGGCACGGGCGATCCGGCGCATCCGCGTCAGGTCAATCTCGTGATCGTCAACGCCGACACCGGCCGCCCGCTGCAGGCCGTCAAGCTCGGCTGCTGATCAATCGACCGCGCGCAGTTGCGCCCGCAATGCGTCGCCCAGCTCCGGCTTGTGCGCGAACGGGTCGGTCGGGTTGCGCGGCGTCATGATGTCTTCGAGCCGCACCTGCACACTGGCGAGCGACTTCGGGTGGCTGTAGACATAGAACTGCCGCTTCGCGATCGCGTCGAACACAGCCTGTGCGACCTGCGCCGCGGTGACTTTGCCGCTGCTCACGGCCTTCTCGCTCATCGCCTTGCCGATCAGCTGGCTGCGCGTAAGTTGGCGGTCGACGTCGATCATCTCGGCCGGCCGGTTGCGCTGGCTCTGCACGATGCCGGTCGGCACGAAGAACGGGCACAGCACCGACGCGCTGATCTGATCGGTGACGAGGCGCAGGTCCTGGTACAGCGTCTCGCTCATCGCGACGACTGCGCTCTTGGTCGCGTTGTAGACGCCCATGTTGGGCGCGTTCAGCAACCCGGCCATCGACGCGGTATTGGTGATGTGGCCTTCGTAGCGCGGGTCTTTCCCGGCCGCCTCGAGCATCATCGGCGTGAAAACTCGGATGCCGTGCGCCACGCCCATCAGGTTGACGCCGACGACCCATTCCCAGTCCTTCAGCGTTGTCTCCCAGATCAGGCCGCCGGCGCCGACGCCGGCGTTGTTGAAGACGAAGTGCGGCGCGCCGAAGCGCTTGAAGGTCGCCGCGGCTAGCGCCTCAACTTCGGCTGCCTTCGACACGTCGAGTCGGAACGCCAGCACCTGCGCACCGAGTGCCTCGACCTCGGCGACAGCCCTGTCAAGCGCGTCCTGCTGCACGTCGGCCATCACGACGTTCATGCCCAGCCCCGCGGCGATGCGCGAGGCCTCGAGGCCGAAGCCCGAACCGGCACCGGTGATCACGGCCGTGCGGCCCTTGAATTTCTTCATGAAGAGGCCTTCTTTCAGACAGTGGCTGTGACTTGTTTCTTGATCTGGAATGCGATTCGCGGGAAGTGCACGTGCACCGTGCCGGCGCGCTCGTCGCGGCGAGCAATCACAACCTCCTGCGGGTCAAGGCCGACGAGGTGGCCTGCGACCGGGTCATGCGCATAGTCGGTCGGCGTGACTGTGACTTCGTCGTCCTGCGCCAAGCCCACTTCGGCGGTGAACGAGGTGGCCGCCGTGGCGCCTCGTGCGGCCACGGCGATCGCCTCGCCGCTCGTCATCTTCGTGAACCGGCCCTGGCCGAACGCGTTGACCTTCGCGTACCAGCCATGCAGGCGCGGGTACGCGTCGAGCAAAGTCGCGACAGGTGGTGCAAGGCGGATGAACCAGATCGATTGCGCCGCGGAGAAGTCGGCGATGCTGGGCAAGGCGCCGAGCAGGAACGGTCGCCCATCGTCGAGCAAATGCTCGAGCCGTGCGAGGTAGGTGCGGAGATGCGCGGCGCCATCGGTCAGCGTCGCGCGCCGCAGGTTCGGCGACATCGCGGCGCGGTCCGCCCCGAAGGCCTTGAACGCCTCCGGCGTCGCACCGGCCAGCACGTGCGCGATGCCGGCCGGCTGCATCGTGAACGGCACCGCGGTCCAAAACAGCGTCGTGTCGGCCCACTGCGCGACGATTTCAGCCACGCCCGAGGTCGTCGCCGGGTACAGCGGCGGCGCCGGATTCAGCGTGTCGATCACGCGGCACATCAGCGCCGTGTCGCAATAGATGTCAGCGCCGATCTGCATGAACGGGGTGCGGCGGTAGCCGCCGGTCAGCGCCATCACATCGGGCTTGGGCAGGATCGCTGGCACGATCACCGAACGCCAGCTCATGTCCTTAAAGCCCAGGATCAGGCGCACCTTCTCCGAGAACGGCGAGCCCTGGTAGTGGTGCAGGATCAGTTCGGTCATGTGGCTCCGTGCGGCATCGCGCGCTGGATGAGGGAGTCGAACGCGATGCCGGAGGGCAGCGTCCCGAAGACCTGCGGGCCGCCGCCAGCGAGGCGCGAACGGCAGAAGGCGTCGAACGAGAAATCAGGGGCGTGGCGGCGCAGCAGCGAAGCCTGCACGGCCAGTGCGACGTCCCGCGCCAGCCCGCGCGCGTCGGTCTCTTCGCCCGCACCATCGCTCAGGCGGGCGAAGAGTCGATTGGCGAAGTTGTCAAGCAGCGCGTTCGCGCCGCGTGTCGTCGCGAGTTCGGCGTCGAGCGCCTGCACCGCATCGCCGCTTTCGCCACCTCGCTTGCGCAACGCGCGCATCAGGTCCAGCGCCATGATGTTGCCGGCGCCTTCCCAGATCGAGTTCAGGGGCATCTCGCGGTAGATTCGCGCCATCACGCCCTCACCGTGCTCCTCGACGTAGCCGTTGCCACCGAGGCATTCCATCGCCTCCTGCGCCAGCGCGCTGCCGCGCTTGCAGACCCAGAACTTCGCGACCGGCGTGAGCACGCGCCGCATCAGTGTCTCGAACAGATCGTCCTGCCTGTCGACGGCGCCTGCGAGACGCATCGCCAGCGCCGTTGCCGCCTCGGACTCGAGCGCCAGATCGGCGAGCACGTTCTTCATCAGCGGCTGCTCGGCGAGTCGCTTGCCGAAGGCCTGGCGCTGCGACGCGTGATTCAGCGCCAGCGACACCGCAGCGCGCATCAACCCGGCCGTGCCGAGTGCGCAGTCGAGCCGCGTCAACGTACCCATCTCGAGGATCTGCGCGATGCCGCGCCCGTCTTCGCCGACGCGCCACGCGAGGGCACCGTTGAACTCGACCTCGGAGCTTGCGTTCGCCTGGTTGCCAAGCTTGTCCTTCAGGCGCTGGATCGCGATTGCGTTGACGCTCCCGTCGGGCAACACCCGCGGCAGGAAGAAGCAACTCAGCCCTGCCACCGTCTGCGCGAGCACGAGGAACGCGTCGCTCATGGGTGCCGAGAAGAACCACTTGTGGCCGGTCAGGCGATAGCACGCGCCCCAGGCATTGTTTTCGACGAACTCGGCGCGCGTCGTGTTGGCGCGCACGTCGGAGCCGCCCTGCTTCTCGGTCATGCCCATGCCCATGGTCACACCGGTCTTGGAACCAACGAATGCGAGCCGCGGGTCGTAGCGCGTGCTCGCCAGCTTGTCGAACCAGTCGGCGAACACCGGCGCGTTGTCGCGAAGCGCGGGTGTCACCGCGTAAGTCATCGAGACCGGGCACAACACCGACGGCTCGAGCTGGGTGAACATCAGGAAGCCGGCCGCGCGCTCGACGTGCGCACCAGCGCCACGCGACCACGGCGTCCCGTGGAGGCCGGCATCTACGGCCGCACCAAGCAGTGCGTGGTAGCTCGGATGGAACTCGACCGCGTCGGTGCGATGACCGAAGCGGTCGTGGGTGTGCAACATCGGCTTGTGCACGTTCGCGAGCCGCGCGTGCGTTTGCATCGCCTCGCTGCCCAGCAGCGCGCCGAACGATGTGCGACCCGATTCATCGGCGCCGGGCAGGTGAAATGCGAGCGCGTCGCGCAGCGCGCGGTCCCCCGCGTACACGTTGTGCCCGACCAGCGGCGTGGGCTGGTTCGTCACCTCATGCGTGGCGGTGCTCATCTCAGCCGCCGCCGAGCCGTCTCATGGGGGCTGGGTGCCACCTCGGTGGGCAGGAGCGGAGCGACGCGGGGGTTCCCATCATTCAGACCAGCTTGACGACCTGCTTGCCGAAGTTTTTGCCTTTGAGCAGACCGAGGAAGGCCTCGGGCGCTGCGGCCAGGCCTTGCGCCACGCTCTCGCGGTACTTCAGCTTGCCCGTCGCGACCATCGTTCCGAGTTCCTTCAGCGCCTCGGGCCAGAATTCCATGTGCTCGCTGACGATGAAACCTTCGAGCGTCAGGCGGTTCGTCAGCAGCAGCTGCGGCTGCTTCAGCGGGATGGGCTCGCCGTCGTAGCCGCTGATCATGCCGCACAGCGCGTTGCGACCGAATGCGTTCATACGCGGCAGCACCGCGTCGAACACCGCACCGCCGACGTTCTCGAAGTAGCCGTCGACACCATCCGGCGTCGCGTCCTTCACCGCGTCGTACAGCGACTTCGCATCCTTGTGCGCCTTGTAGTCGATGCAGGCATCGAATCCAAGATCGTTCACCACGTACCCGCACTTGTCGGTTCCGCCGGCAATACCGATCGCGCGGCAGCCACGTGCCTTTGCAAGCTGGCCGACCACGCTGCCGACCGCACCGCTGGCTGCGCTGACGACGACGGTCTTGCCGGCGCCCGGCTTGCAGATCTGCGTCAGGCCGTACCACGCCGTTACGCCCGGCATGCCGACCGCGCCGAGGTAGGCCGATAGCGGGATGTGCTGCGTGTCGACCTTGCGCAGCACGCCGGGCGCGCCCGCATCGACAACGCTGTAAAGCTGCCAGCCGCCGAATCCTACGACTTTGTCGCCGGCGGCGTAGGCCGCGTTCTTCGACGCGACGATCTCGCCGACCGTGCCGCCCTGCATCACCGCGTTCAGTGGTTGCGGCACTGCGTAGCTCTTCGCGTCGTTCATGCGGCCGCGCATGTACGGGTCCAGACTCATGAAGTGATGCCGGACCAGCACTTGGCCGTTTTTCAGCTCGGGCACGGTGGCCTGGACGAGTTTGAAGTTGTCGACCGAGGCCTCGACGGCGGGACGGGATACGAGGTGGATCTGCTGGTTGGTCGTCATGACAGTGACTCCTTGAAAATCAATCGGTGGAAAGCGGCGGCTGCAACGGGTGTACCGCGGTGGCGCTGACGGGCAGCCGCTTGACGTACTTGAAGGTGCCGGTCGCGTGCATGCAAGCGCGACCCTTAGCGTCGTAGACCGTGGCCTCGGTGAAGGCCATCGTCGCGGTGCGGTGCATCAGCCGGCCCTTTGCGACGAGCGGTCCAGTGGCAGGTTGCATGAAGCTTGTCTTCATCTCGATCGTGACCACACCCATGTCCTGCTGCACGCTGCGCGCGGCCACCGCCATAGAGACGTCGAGCAAGGTCATGCCGGCGCCGCCGTGGGTCACATTGAAGCTGTTGAGGTGCTCGGGACGTGCTGTGTAGCGCAATTCCGACTCGCCGCCCTCGAAGCGCTCCAGCGTGAAGCCCAAGTGCTCGACGAAAGGGACGAGAACGCCGAATGAAATACTCATGGCGTTGGACTCAGGCCGCGCCGAGCACAACGCTGACGCCGCCATCCACCGCGAGCCATTGTCCGGTGATGTGCTTGCCGGCCTCGCTCGCGAACAGCAGTGCGATGCCCTTAAGGTCGTCGTCGTCACCGAGCCTGCCGAGCGGCGCTTTCGCGGCCATATGTTCCTCGCCGAGATGGGTGATCAGGCCGGCCGCCATTTTCGTCATGAAGAAGCCGGGACAGATCGCGTTGACATTGATGTTGTACTTGCCCCATTCGGCGGCGAGCGTGTGCGTGAAGCCGATCACCGCGGTCTTCGAGGTGTTGTAGGCCAGCGTCTGCATCTCCGGCGGGTTGCCGTTCAACCCGGCGATCGACGCGATGTTGATGATGCGGCCGCGCTTCTTCGGGATCATCGCGATGCGCGCAACCTGCTGCGACAAAATGAAGTAGCCGCGCACGTTGAGGTTCATCACCTTGTCCCAGGCCGCCACCGGATGGTCCTCGGCCGGCGCACCCCAGCTCGCCCCGGCGTTGTTGACGAGGATGTCGATGCTGCCCATGCGCTCCAGCGTCTCGTCGGCGAGGCGCCGGGTGTCTTCTTCCTTCGAGCAGTCGGCTGCAATCCAGCGCGCGTCGATGCCGGCGGACTGCAACTCGGCTGCGGACTCTTCGAGATCCTCGGCCTTGCGCGAACTGAGCATCACCTTCGCACCGGCCTCGCCGAGCGCGCGCGCCATCTGCAGGCCCAGGCCGCGCGAGCCACCGGTGATAAGAGCCGTTTGACCGCTCAGGTCAAAGAGTTTGTGGACGGGTGTGCTCATGGTGCGGGCTTCTCGGGTTGAGTTGCGTCGATGTTCATGCGGGCGCGGATCCAGACCAGCAGCGCGCCCGCCGCGATCAGCACGGCGCCGACCGTCGTGATGCACCATCCGAGCGAGTCGTCGCTGCGTTGCACCGCCAAGCCAGTCCCGAAGACCACCAGGCCGGCGTAGACCAGGACCCAGATCCAGACTTCGACGCGTGCGGCTTTCATCTAGAACCAGGCCTCGTCCATCGTGCGGCAAGTGGCGTCGCGCGTCTCGACCACCGCAAGCCACGCGACGATGCGCGGCAGCTCGTAGCGAAAGAAGTAGGTGCAGGCCGCGAGCTTGCCGTGCAGCATCGCGGCGTCGCCCTGCCCGGCATCGAGCTGCTTGCGAGCGCACAGCGCCACGTCAAGCCAGATCCACGCGAGCACGGCGTGACCGAAGGCCTGCAGATACGGTGTTGCGTTGGCCAGGGCTTCTTCCGGGTTGCCGGTGGACCACGCAGAGCGCGTGGCATCGCCGACGTGCGTGAGCGCAGTGGCCAACGCGTTCGCATGCCCGGCCAGTGCCGGCACGGCGCGCGCGCGCGCGATCGTCGCGCTCACGGTGCGCGCGAGCAGCGCGAGCCCCGCACCCTCCTGCATCACGACCTTGCGGCCGAGCAGGTCCAGTGCCTGGATGCCGTGCGTGCCCTCGTGGATCATGTTCAGGCGGTTGTCGCGCCAGTACTGCTCGACGGGAAAGTCGCGCGTGTAGCCGTAGCCGCCAAGCACCTGGATCGCCAGGCCGTTGGCTTCGAGGCACCATTCGCTGGGCCAGCTCTTCGCGATCGGCGTGAGCAACTCCAGCAGCAGCGCGGCTTCTTTCGCAGCCTCGCGCGAGCCGGTGTGCTGCTCGTCGACCAGACGTGCGCAATACAGCACGAGCGCGAGCGCGCCTTCGCTGTAGCTCTTCTGCGCAAGCAGCATGCGCTTGACATCGGCGTGCTGGATGATGGGGATCTGCGGCTGCGCGGCGTCCTTGCCGCCTACACCCGTCGGCCGGCCCTGCGGCCGGTCCTTCGCGTACTGCAGCGAGGCCTCGTAGCCCGCGTAGCCAAGCATCGTCGCCCCCAGCCCGATCGCGATGCGTGCCTCGTTCATCATGTGGAACATGCACCGCAGCCCCTGGTGCGGTTTGCCGACCAGGTAACCGACGGCGCCGCTATGACCGCGCACCGGGAACTTGCCCTCGCCGAAGTTCAGCAGCGTGTTCGGGATGCCGCGATTGCCCAACTTGTG
>JANYBE010000146.1 GCA_025360945.1 Rhizobacter sp.
GCCGATGCGCGTGCCGCCATGGTACTTCTGGAAGTAGTTAGCCACGCGTTTCTTCAGGTCGCGCGCCTTGCCGACGTAAAGCACCGCGTCCTGCGCGTCGTAGTAGCGGTAAACGCCGGGCAGGCTCGGCAGCGCGCCGACGTCGGCGAGCAGTTGCGCACGCTTCGGGTCAGGGGCGTCGTCGTCGGTCGGCGGAACGGGCTCGTCGGTCATCGAGTACGATTGTGCCGCTGCCGATAATGTCCCCATGCAATGGGACTTGTTCTGCCGCGTAATCGACAACCACGGCGACATCGGCGTGTGCTGGCGCCTGGCCACTAACCTCGCGGCGCGCGGCGCGCGGGTACGACTCTGGATCGACGACGCCGGCGCGCTCGCGTGGATGGCGCCCGACGGCTCGCCAGGCGTCACGGTGCGGCCGTGGCCCACAGACGACGAACTTGCTGACGCGCCCCGCGATGTCGTGATCGAAGCCTTTGGCTGCGAGCTGCCACCGGGGCTCGTGCAGCGCATGGTCGCGGCCGAACGCGCGCCGTTGTGGATCAATCTTGAGTACCTCAGCGCTGAGCGCTTCGCCGAGCGCGGTCACTGTCTGCCGTCGCCGCAGCCGAACGGCCTGCGCAAGTGGTTCTTCTATCCCGGGTTCTCGGCAAAGACCGGGGGCCTGATTCGCGAACGCGATCTGCTGCAACGCCAGCAGGCGTTCGACGCCGGTGCGTGGCTGGCCGCGCGTGGAGTGCGCCGCGGCGCGGACGAGCAAATCGTCAGCCTCTTCTGCTACGAGCAAGCCGCGCTGCCGGCGTGGCTCGATCAATGGTCCACCGCACCGACCTTGCTGCTCCTCACTGCCGGACAGGCCACGACTCAAGTGCGTGAACTGTTGGGCCCGGCGCTGACGCGCGGCGCGCTGCGCGCCGTCCTGGTGCCGGCGCTGACACAGCGCCAGTACGACGAACTGCTCTGGGCCAGTGATCTGAACCTCGTTCGCGGTGAAGACTCGTTCGTGCGTGCGCAGTGGGCCGGCAAGCCCTTCGTCTGGCAGATCTACGCGCAGGACGATGGTGCGCACCGGGCCAAGCTCGACGCATTCCTTGCCCTGTTCCTGGCCGGCGCCGAGCCCGCCCTGGCGGTGCAAGTGCGCGCGGCCTTCCATGAATGCAACGGCGTCGCGCCGGCGACCCACGTGCTCGCATCGAGCGACGCGTGGCGGCGTCATTGCATCGGCTGGCGCGACAGGCTGCTCGCCCAATCCGACTTGGCTACCCAGTTGCTCGGCTTCGTCGCCGAAACAAGCTAAAATCAAAGGCTTTTCGCGCGACTGCCCCCTGAACAAAGCGCGCCAACACGCAGAAAACGGAAACAGCTATGAAGACCGCAATGGAATTTCGCGCCGGCAACGTCATCATGCTCGGTAAGGACCCGATGGTGGTTCTGCGCACCGAGTACAGCCGGGGTGGCCGCAATTCAGCCACCGTGCGCATGAAGCTCAAGAGCTTGCTCTCCAACTCCGGCACCGAAGTCGTCTACAAGGCCGACGACAAGCTCGACCAGGTCATGCTCGACAAGAAGGAATGCACCTACTCCTACTTCGCCGACCCGATGTACGCGTTCATGGACGCCGAATACAACCAGTTCGAGGTAGAGTCCGAGAATATGGGCGACGCGATCCAGTACCTAGAAGACGCGATGCCGGTCGAAGTCGTGTTCTACGACGGCAAGGCGATCTCGGTCGAGTTGCCGACCAGCCTGGTGCGCGAGATTACCGACACCGAGCCTGCCGTCAAGGGCGACACCTCGGGCAAGGTGCTTAAGACCGCGAAGATCGCGACCGGCTTTGAGATCTCGGTGCCGCTGTTCGTGCAGACCGGCGACAAGGTCGAGATCGACACCCGCACGCACGAGTACCGCAAGCGGGTTTGAGCACAACCCTGTGAGTCGATGGCGGGCCCGCGCTGCGGGCCTTTCTCTTTTGGTGCTGCATCATTGGCCATGCCGTTCGACTTCAGCACCGTCAGCGCCCCGTTCCGCATGCGCCCCGGCCTGCGCCGGCTCGCACCAGGTGCGCCGCAGCTTACGCCAAATCGCCTCGGTGACCGCGCCCTTGCCGAGAAGCTCGCCGTGTTGCCGGCCCATGCCGATCAGGCGCTGCTGGCGACCGACGTATTCGATGCGCGCCCGGCACTGCACGCACTCGCCATGCACGCCGCCGCAGAGCAGCCAGGCGCCTTCGCCTGGGATGGCCATGCGCACTGGCAAGCCCACCATCTCGGCTGGTCGCTCCAGGGCGACACGCCTGTCGGCGACGGCCCGAGCGAGATCGGCAACTGCCTGCGCGCACTGCCCGCCGCGTGGCGCGCCGCCGCGCTGCTGGCGCTCGCGTTCGCCGAGGACTTCGCGGTGATCGACGGTGGCTCAGGCCACATCCCGTGGCTCGCCGTCTGCCTGCCTTCGCACTGGGCGCCCGAAGACAAGATCGGCCGCCACTTCGCCCAGGTGCATGCACCGGTCGCCGACAACCAGATCTTGATCGCCGCGAGCGAGCACCTCGCACGGCTCGTCACCGGTGGGGACCGCTGGGAGCGCTTTGTCTGGACGATCACGCGCCATCCCACACTGAGCCAGCACCCGAAGCGTTGCGATACCGCGCCGTGGCTGGTTGATGCGAGCGCCGATGCGTTGGCCGACCGCGCGTTCTTCCGCACCGAACGCCAGACCTTCATTCCATTGCCCGACCACGCGCAAGCGATCTTCACGATCCATGTCGAAATGCAGCCGCTCGCAGAGGCGATCCAGCTGCCTGCGCACGCAAGCCAGCTTCACGCCGCGCTCGCCAGCATGAGTCCCGCGGTGCTTGCCTACCGCGGCCTCACCGACGCCCGCAACCGACTGCTTGCCTGGCTGGCGACGCGCGCCAGTCCATGAATACGGCGCCGATCGAGCCCGCTGCGCTGACGTTCACAGACGACGGCGTGCCTTTCTCGGCGCGCTACGGCGACATCTACCACCCGCGCGCCGGGGCGCTCACGCAAGCGCGCCATGTATTCATCCAGGGCAACGACCTGCCAGCCAGGTGGCAGGGTCGCGAGCGCTTCGTCGTGCTCGAGACCGGCTTCGGCCTGGGCCACAACTTTCTCGCCACCTGGCAGGCCTGGCGCGACGATCCGCAGCGCTGCGCACGCCTCGTGTTCATCTCCATCGAGGCGCATCCGCTGACCGACGACGAGCTCGCCGCGGCTCATGCCGGATCGGCCTTGCCCGAGCTGACCGCCGAGCTGCAACGTGCCTGGCCACCGCTCACACCCAACCTGCACTCGTTGAGCTTCGACGACGGTCGAGTCAGGCTGCTTCTCGCGCTCGGCGACGTGCAGGCCTGGTTGCCGGAACTGGTGGCTTCGGTCGATGCCTTTTACCTCGACGGTTTCGCCCCTGCGCGCAACCCGCGCATGTGGGACCAGCGTGTATGCAAGGCCTTGAGCCGCGTGGCCGCGCCGGGCGCAACGCTGGCGACCTGGAGCGCGGCCCGTGCGCTGGGCAAACATCTGACGAGCGCTGGCTTCGACGTGCGGCTCGGCCAGGGGACCGGCGGCAAGCGCGACATCACGCTCGCGCGCTTCGCGCCAGTCTTCACGCCGCGGCGCGCGCCTGCGCGCGTCAGCGCAGCCGCGGGTGCCGAGCCACGCGCGCTGATCATCGGTGCCGGCCTTGCCGGCTGCGCGACGGCCTGGGCGCTGGCCGCAGAGGGCTGGCGCAGCACGCTGTTCGAGCGTCATCCGCAGATTGCCTCGGAGGCCTCGGGCAACCCGGCCGGTCTGTTTCACGGCATCGTCAATGCGCAGGACGGCGTCCATGCGCGGTTCAATCGAGCCGCCGCGCTGATGGCTCGGCCGGCGGTGCAGCGCGCCATCGAAGCGCATCGTGTGGCCGGTGCGGTCGACGGCCTGTTGCGTCTCGAAGGCGACGCGTTGGTGGCGGCCATGCAGGCGACGCTGAGCGCAGTGGGCCTGCCGACGGGGTACGTGCAAGTTCTGGCGTGCGAGCAGGCCAGCGCATTGAGCGGCCTCGCGCTGTCGCACCCGGCCTGGTTTTATCCGGGCGGCGGCTGGGTGCAGCCCGCGGGCCTGGCGCGCGCGTGGCTGGAGCGCGCCGCGCCGCTGGTCGAAGTGCGCTGTGCGGCCAACGTGCAGGCGCTGCGCCGCACGCCAAGCGGCTGGTGCCTGCTCGACGCCAGCGGCACAGTGCTCGACGAAGCGAGCACGGTCGTGCTTGCCAACGCCGGTGCCGCAATGCAGTTGCTTGGCGCGCCGGGCTGGCCGGTCGAAAAAGTCCGCGGCCAGATCAGCCTGCTGCCGTCGACGGCGCTGACACTTCCGCGGATTCCTGTCGCGGGTGCAGGCTACTTGCTACCTGAACTCGCCGGTGGCCACGCGATGTTCGGTGCCACCGCACAGCGCTTCGATGACGACGCGTCGGTGCGCGACGACGACCACCGCGCCAACCTCGCGCAACTCGGCCGACTCCTTGGCCATCACGTCAATGCGGACCCGGTGGCGATGCAGGGCCGCACCGCCTGGCGCTGGAGCGCCGTCGATCGACTGCCGCTGATCGGTGCTGTGCCCGATACCGATGCAGCGGCAAAGCGCCTCGATCAGCCACGCTTCGTGCCACGCGTGCCCGGCCTGTTCGTGTTCACGGCGCTGGGCTCACGCGGCATCACATGGAGCGCACTCGGCGCGCAGCTGCTGGCGGCCATCATCACCGGTGCGCCGGCGCCGCTGGAGGCGAGCCTGATCGACGCGGTCGACCCGGCGCGCTTCGTCAGCCGACGGGCGCGGCGTTCGACGCGGGCGTGAGTTCGGCCGCGCCAAGCCAGCGGCGTAGCAGCGCGTAGACGCGCGGGTGGTTCAGCAGGCTCATGTGGCCCAGGCCCGCGAGCTCGACACGCTCGACGTCGCCGGTCAGCCCGTCGTCGGCCGCACTGCCTGGCATCACCAGGCCGTCGCCGAACAACCTGCCCAACAGCGAGCCGACACCGGTGTCGGCTTCGTCACCGAGGGTTCCGTACACCAAGCGCAGTGCGGGCTCCTGTGCTGGCCTGGTCTTTCCCTTCAAGCCGCCGCGCAAGTCCTTGATGCCCTGGCTGCGCGCGTTTGCGACCCGGGCCAGCGGCCGGGTCACGTCGGACGCGTTCAACGCGAGCGTTGCCAGTTGCCCGAGTTGCTCCAGCGGCGCCCCCTGGTGCGGTGAACCCAGGCACGCGATCATCGAGGTGCGCGCGACCCACGACTCGCCCGCCGCGGCCGCGCGCGCATGTGCGCGGCGTGCCACCAGCCCGCCCATGCTGTGGCCGATCAACACCCATTCGCGCACTTGAGGCGCGGCTTCGGCCGCTTGCTGCAACAGCGCCGCGAACTGTTGCGCGTTGGTATCGATCCCGAGGCCGGTGTTGTAGCGCAGATAGACTGCACTGACGCCGAGCTCGCGTGCCAGCAACGATCCGTATTGGATCGCCTCACCGCCAAGCAGCGCATCGGCCCAGGGTGAATCGCGCCAGGCGTCGCTGCGCTGGGCCCAGCTCTGCTCGTCGCAAGCCAGGCCGTGGAGGAACAGGCAGACGCGGCCCCGCAGGCCTCGCAATCCTGCGGGACTCATGGCCAGCGGCACGCCACCGGCATGCAGCCCCATCGTGATCGCGAGCGCACTGCCCGTATCCCGCAGCTCGTCGCCGAAAACGCCGTTGAGGGCGCTGCGCGCCATCTGCTCGCGCGCGCCGGGTACACGGGACGGGTCAGTGGCGATGCGTTCGGCCTGGCCAGCCAGCGAGAGCGCGGCGCCCCCGCCATGGCGGACGGCGGCATACACGCCCTGGGTGATCGCGTCATGCAATCCCTGGACGATGCGCGTCGGCACCGAAAGGCCGGGCACGCGCAGCAGGTGGTCGAAGGTCTTGCCGGAAATCGCCTCGTGCATCTCCTGCACCCGCGAGGTAGTGGCCTGGAAACCCGACTTCAGGGCTGGCGCGAACGTGGCGGCATTGACTCCAGGCGCCGCAGCTTCGTCGCGAGGCTTGCGGCGCTTGACCATGTCAGGCGGCAGGTGTGCCCTGTTCGGCGGGTGCAGCGCCCGTCGTCGTGTCGTCGTCGGGCGTGTCTTCAGGCGCGCCCTCGCCAACCTTGCGGCCGGCCTTTTCCTTTAGCTTCTCTTCCTTCTTTTTCTTCTTGGCCAACTCACGCTGGCGCTTTTCGAACGAATAATTTGGTTTGGCCATGGGCCGTCCTCCCGGTCTGCTGCTAAAGGCTGGAGCGTCAATCGTCGCCCCGGCCCGAGGTTACGCGCTTTTCAGCGCGTCCGATTCCGAACCGTTGTCAGAAAGTCATGGTCCGCACGCCTTGCGGGGTACCGAGCAGGCACACGCGGGCCTTGTTGCGTGCAAAGATGCCGACGCTCACGACGCCCGGCCACTGGTTGATCTCGCGCTCCATCGCCGTGGGATCGGTAATGCGCAAGCCGCGCACATCGATGATGTGGCCGCCGTTGTCGGTGACGACACCGGCACGCAGCACCGGTTCGCCCCCGAGCGCCGCCAGGCGCCGCGCGATCTGCGCCGCGGCCATCGGGATCACCTCAATCGGCAGCGGAAAACGCCCGAGCGTGTCGACCAGCTTGGATTCGTCGGCGATGCAGATGAAGCGCGCCGATAGGTCGGCGACGATCTTCTCGCGCGTCAGCGCCGCACCACCGCCTTTGATCATGTTGCCCTGGTGGTCGATCTCGTCGGCGCCGTCGATGTACACCGCGAGCGCTTCGACACCGTTCGCGTCCAGCACCTCGATGCCATGCGCACGCAGCCGCGCGCTGCTTTGCTCCGAGCTCGACACCGCGCCGCGGATGCGCTCGGGCATGCGCGCCAGTGCGTCGATAAAGCAGTTCACGGTCGAGCCGGTGCCCACGCCGATCACGCTGCCGGGTTGCACATGGGCGATTGCCGCCTGCCCCACGAGGGCCTTGAGTTCGTCTTGCGTCATGCCCCGATTATCGACGCTCGCCGACCATGTCTTCGGGCTTGACCCAGGTATCGAACTGTTCAGCCGTGACCCAGTCCGAGGCGAGCGCAGCGTCGCGCAGGCTCATGCCCTGCTTGTGCGCGGTCTTCGCGATCTGCGCCGCCTTGTCGTAGCCGATGTGCGGGTTCAGCGCCGTGACCAGCATCAGCGAGCGCTGCACCAGCTCGCCGATGCGTACGCGATCGGGCTCGATGCCGCGCGCGCAGTGTTCCTCGAAGCTCAGCGCACCGTCGGCCAGCAGCCGCATGCTTTGCAGCAAGTTGTGGATGATCACCGGCTTGAAGACGTTGAGCTCGAAATTGCCCGACGCGCCGGCGATGTTCACCGCCACGTCGTTGCCCATCACCTGGCACGCTAGCATCGTCAGCGCCTCGCACTGCGTCGGGTTGACCTTGCCGGGCATGATCGAGCTGCCGGGTTCGTTCTCGGGGATCGTGATCTCGCCCAGGCCCGAACGCGGGCCGGAGGCGAGCCAGCGCACGTCGTTGGCAATCTTCATCAGCGATGCGGCCACGGTCTTCAACACGCCATGCGCGAACACCATCGCGTCGTGCGCGGCGAGCGCCTCGAACTTGTTGGGTGCCGACTGGAACGCGTGCCCGGTGCTGCGCGCCAGCTCGGCCGCGACGCGGCTGCCGAACTCGGGATGCGCATTCAGCCCGGTGCCGACTGCCGTGCCGCCCAGCGCCAGCTCGCGCAGATGCGGCCGCGTCGTGCGCAGGTGGCGAATGCCATGGTCGAGCTGCGCAACCCAGCCGGAGATCTCCTGGCCGAGCGTCAGCGGCGTCGCGTCCTGCAGGTGCGTGCGGCCGATCTTCACGACATCGGCGAAGGCCGCGGACTTCGCGGCCAGCGTCTCGCGCAGCGTCGCCAGCGCCGGCAGCAGCTTCTCTTCGAGCGCCTGCACCACTGCAACACTCATCGCCGTCGGGAACACATCGTTCGACGATTGCCCGCGATTCACGTCGTCGTTCGGGTGCACTAGGCGCGCTTCGCCGACCGCGCCGCCGAGCAGCTGCGAGGCGCGGTTCGCGAGCACCTCGTTCATGTTCATGTTGGTCTGCGTGCCCGAGCCGGTCTGCCACAGCGAGAGCGGGAACTGCGCGTCGTGCTGGCCGGCCAGGACTTCGTCGGCGGCCTTGACGATCGCGTCCGCCTTTTTCGTGTCCAGCACACCGAGCCCGCGATTGACAACCGCGGCGCTGCGCTTGACGAGTGCCAGCGCGCGCAGCAGCTCGGGCGGCATACGCTCGGTCGAGATGTCGAAGTGGTGCAGCGAGCGCTGCGTCTGCGCGCCCCACAGGGCGTGGCCGGGGACGCTGATGTCGCCGAAGGTGTCGCGTTCGATTCTGTCCATGCTGGTTCGCTCTCCTGTCGCCGCGAGTATGCCTTTGCGACAATGCATGCCATGTCATTGCTGCCTTATGCCCTCGCCCGGCCGTTCCTGTTCGGCCTCGACCCGGAGCACGCCCACGAGGTCACTCTGTGGGCCCTGGCGCGTTTGCAGAACACGCCGATGCAGTGCGCCTGGGCGCAACGCCGCGTCGACGACCCGGTCACGGTCGCGGGCCTGAGGTTTCCGAACCGTATCGGCCTCGCCGCCGGGTTGGACAAGAACGGCCGCTGCATCGACGGCCTGGCGGCGATGGGCTTCGGCTTCATCGAGGTCGGCACGGTCACGCCCAAGGCCCAGAGCGGCAACCCAAGGCCGCGCATGTTTCGTCTGCCCGAGGCGAACGCACTGATCAACCGGCTTGGCTTCAACAACGACGGAATGGATGCGTTCATCGCGAACGTCAAGCGCGCGCAGTTCCGCGAGAGCGGCGGCGTCCTCGGTCTGAACATCGGCAAGAACGCGGCTACGCCGATAGCACGTGCGGTAGACGACTACCTGCTGTGCCTGGACGGCGTCTACCCGCATGCGGACTACGTCACCGTCAACATCTCGAGTCCGAATACCGAGGACCTGCGCGCACTGCAAAGCGATGAGGCACTCGATGCCCTGCTCGGTGCGGTGCAGGAGCGCAAGATCGCGCTGGCAAAGCAACACGGCTGCAGCGTGCCAATCTTCGTGAAGATCGCGCCCGATCTGGATCAAGCCCAGGTCGGCGTGATCGCCGCCACCTTGCGGCACCACCGCATCGACGGGGTGATCGCCACCAACACGACGATCGCACGCGACGCGGTGAAGACACTGCGTTACGGCGACGAAGCGGGTGGCCTGTCGGGCGCGCCAGTGTTCGAGGCTTCGAACCGCGTGATCGCGCAATTGCGCGCGGCGCTGGGCAAGGCCTATCCGATCATCGGCGTCGGCGGTGTTATGAGCGCCTCTGACGCGCAGGCCAAGGTCACCGCGGGCGCAGACCTGGTGCAGATCTATACGGGCTTCATCTATCAGGGGCCGGCGCTGATCGCTGCCGCCGCGCGCGCATTGGCCACGCCACGCCCATGATCGCCAATTCCGTCCTGCGTCTGCACCCGACCCGGTGGTTGCCGGTGGCGGTGCTCAGCTGGATGGCCTTGTCGCCGACCGCGAACGCGCAGGATGCGGCGGCGCTGCGGGCGCGGCATGCGGTCTTGCAGCCATTACTCGACGTGAACGCGTTCAACCGGCCAGTGGTTATCGAATCGATTCACAACGGCGGCGATCTGCGTGGCGAGGTCTATGCGGTGGTCCAGCAGCCATTCGCGCTGACCGGCCCGGCAATGCAGGGCATGGCGCATTGGTGCGACATCCTGATGCTGCACCTCGACGTGAAGATGTGCCGCTGGACGCAGACCGGCCCCGACGCGCTGACCGTGTCGACGACGCACAAGTACGACCAGCCGCTCGAGAGCGCGGCCGCGGTCGAGTTCGGCTACCGGGTGATCGCATCGACGCCGGACTACCTGCACGTCGAACTGCACGCCGAGAAGGGGCCGATGGGCACGCACGATTACCGCATCGTGCTGGAGGCGATCGCGCTCGACGCGAAGAGCAGCTTCATCCACCTGTCGTATGGGTACAGCCAGGGCTTCGGCGGGCGCATCGCGATGGAAGCCTACCTCGCCACGCTGGGGCGCAACAAGGTCGGCTTCTCGGTGGTCGATCGCAAGCCTAACGGCCAGCCGGTCTACATCGCCAACGTGCGCGGGCTGGTGGAGCGCAACTGCATGCGCTACTTCCTGGCGATCGAGGCCTACCTGAATGCGTACCCGCTGCCGCCCGTGGAACAGCTCGAACGGCGTCTGCGC
The DNA here is from genome assembly GCA_025360945.1 of Rhizobacter sp. GTDB lineage: Bacteria > Pseudomonadota > Gammaproteobacteria > Burkholderiales > Burkholderiaceae_C > LMDS01. The sequence continues at coordinate 10,296 of JANYBE010000146.1, forward strand.
GAGTGGTACGCGGGCACCGAGCGCTACCCGGCGCAGCTGCACGAGATGGAGCGCGACGACTACCTGACGATGAAGCGCAGGGAGGTCCAGCAGCAGCAGGCGACTGCGAAGGGCGCGAAGCCCGGCTGAGACCTCAGAAGACGGCGAGTGTCGGCACCGCGGCGTCGGCGCTCACGCAACTGCACAGGTAGGTGGCCAGACCGAGATCTGCGCTCCACGGCGTGAAGCGGCGCTGACCGTGCTGCGCCCTCGACGCTTCGGACTGCCAGCAACGCCCGGATCACACCGGCCGCGCCGTTGTACAGACTGGCCACCGGCACCCCCGCGGGCCATCGTCCTTGTCGCGCGGATGAATCGGCCAAAGCGAGTCCGGATGAAAGGTGCGACAGGCGTCGAGGGCGATGGCCTCGATCGCCTCCCCGCTTCGCTCCATGGCGTCGCGCAACGGCGGCTCGTGGCGCTCGGGATCGAACAGCATGGTGCCGGCGCGGTGGGCTCAGTGCAGCGGCACGCCGGTCTTGCTTTGCAGCTCCTCGCGCGACACGCCTTCGGCGAGCTCGACCAGCTTCAGGCCTTGCGGCGTCACGTCGAGCACGGCCAGGTCGGTGATGATGCGGTTGACCACGCCCAACCCGGTGAGCGGCAGCGTACAGGCCGGAAGGATCTTCAGGTCAATGCTGCCGTCCTTCTTCTTCGCGACGTGTTCCATCAGCACGATCACGCGGGCCACACCGGCCACCAGATCCATCGCGCCGCCCATGCCCTTGACCATCTTGCCGGGGATCATCCAGTTCGCCAGATCGCCCTTCGCGCTGACCTGCATCGCGCCGAGGATCGACAGGTTAATCTTGCCACCGCGGATCATCGCGAAACTGTCGTGCGAGCCGAAGATCGACGATCCCGGCAGCGTCGTCACGGTCTGCTTGCCGGCGTTGATCAGGTCGGCGTCGACCTCGTCCTCGGTCGGGAACGGGCCGATGCCAAGCATGCCGTTCTCGCTCTGCAGCCAGACCTCGATCTCGGGCGAGACGAAGTTGGCCACAAGCGTCGGCAGGCCGATGCCGAGGTTGACGTAGAAGCCGTCCTGCAATTCCTTGGCCGCGCGCGCGGCCATCTGGTCGTGTGTCCAGGCCATGTCAGGCTCCTACTTTCTCTGTGATCGTTCTCTTCTCGATGCGCTTCTCGGGATGTGCATTGAGCACGATGCGGTGGACGTAGATGCCGGGCAGGTGTACGGCATCCGGATCGAAGCTACCGGTCGGCAGGATTTCCTCGACCTCGACGATCGTGGTCTTGCCGGCCATCGCCACCGCGGGGTTGAAGTTGCGCGCGGTGCGCCGGAAGATCAGGTTGCCGCTCTCGTCCGCTTTCCAGGCCTTCACGAGCGAGACCTCGGGCACAAGCGCACGCTCCATCACGTAGGTGTGGCCGTCGAACTCGCGCAGCTCCTTGCCCTCGGCGACGAGCGTACCCACACCGGTCTTCGTGAAGAACGCCGGGATGCCCGCTCCGCCGGCGCGCAGCTTCTCGGCCAGCGTGCCCTGCGGCGTGAACTCGAGCTCGAGTTCGCCGGCCAGGTACTGGCGCTCGAACTCCTTGTTCTCGCCCACGTAGCTGGAGATCATGCGTTTGATCTGGCGCGACTCGAGCAACAGCCCGAGGCCGAAGCCGTCGACGCCGGCGTTGTTCGAGATCACGCTGAGGTTCTTCACGCCCGAGTCGCGCAACGCTGCGATCAGTGCTTCGGGAATTCCGCACAGCCCGAAGCCGCCAACCGCCATTAGCTGGCCGTCTTTCACCACGCCCTTGAGCGCTTGGGCAGCGCTGGGGAACACTTTCTTCATGGACCGTCTCCGTGGGTTGCCGCGAGTTGCGGCCCGGAAGCGTACTACTTAACCCATTACGTAGTCGTTACGTAGAATCGCCTAAGCATGAACACGTCCGCAGCCATCGACAAGACCTTCCTCGAACACGCACTGACAACCGTCTTCGCCGAATGGGTGCGTGCGCTCGACCTGCGCGTGCTCGAGGCGCGCGCTGGCGAGGTGTTGCTGGCTTTGCCGGTCACTGCGAAGCACGTGCATTCGGGCGGCGTAATGTCGGGCCAGTCCTTGATGGCCGCGGCCGACTCGGCGATGGTGCTGGCCGTCATGTCCAAGCTCGGCGCATTCCGCCCGATGACAACGGTGCAGTTGCAGACAAGCTTCCTGCGCCCGGTGCCGGGCGATGCAGGCTTCGCGAGCGTGCGCGCGCGCGTGCTGCGCATCGGCAAGACACTGGCGTTCGGCGACATCCAGATCACCCATGGCGACGATGTGCTCGCGGCGCATGCGACCACAACGTATGCGCTCCTCTGAGCCCGCGGCCGCGCTCGACTACCGCACCGCGTTCGAGCTGGCGCCGATCGGCCTGGTGATCTCGCGCAACCGGCTGATGGTCGATTGCAACCGTCAGGTGATGGAGATGTTCGGCGCCACGAACGACGCACTGGCCGGCCACAGCTTCGAGCTGCTCTACCCGACGCCGGGCGAGTTCGAGCGAACCGGTGCGCGCATCGCCGCGAGCCTGAACGCGAGCGGCTGGTACGCCGACGAACGCGTGATGAAGCGCGTCGGTGGGCCGCAGGGAGGCGAGCTGTTCTGGTGCCATGTGTCGGGCCGCGCGCTCGACCCGTCGGCGCCGCACGCGGCCGGCATCTGGTCGTTCGAGGATCTCTCGTCGCATCGACGCGTCGGCATCGAACTCACACCGCGCGAGCGCGAGATCGCCGCGCTGCTGATCGAAGGGCTCACCAGCAAGCTCATCGGCAAGCGGCTCGCGATCAGCCCACGCACCGTCGATGTCTATCGGGCGCGCCTGATGCAAAAATACCGC
>JANYBE010000108.1 GCA_025360945.1 Rhizobacter sp.
CGCCTACGACCCGTGCTTCGCGGGCGAGTTCGCGGTGATCCTCGATCACGGTATGCGCCAGATGCTCGAGCGGCAGGAGGACGCGTTCTACTACGTCACGCTGATGAACGAGAACTACGCGCAGCCCACGTTGCCTGCGGGTGTCGAGGCCGACGTGATCAGGGGCATGTAGCGCTTCGCACCCTTCGGCGCGACCACGGCATGCGAACGGGGCCGCGTGCGCCTAGTCGGCTCCGGCGCGATTCTTCGCGAAGCGATCGCAGCGGCCGGGTTGCTGGCGCAGGATTGGCAGATTGGCGCAGAAGTTTGGAGCGCCACGAGCTTCAGCGAACTCGCCCGCGACGCACGTGAGGTCGAGCGCTGGAACCGCCTGCATCCGCAGGATGCGGCGCGCCACAGCCATGTGCAGCGCTGCCTTGCCGGCGACGCGCCGGTGATCGCGGCGAGCGACTATGTGCGCGCCTGGCCGCAGCTCGTCGCGAGCTATGTGCGTGCGCCTTTCGTCGCGATCGGTACCGATGGTTTCGGCCGCAGTGACACGCGTGTTGCGCTGCGCAACTTCTTCGAAGTTGATCGCTACCAGATCGTGCTCGCGGCCCTGACCGCGCTGCGCGGCCAGGGCAAGGTCGATGCGGCGACGTGCGCAAAGGCGATCGAGTGCTATGGTATTCCGGTCGATCAGCGGCCGTCGTGGACTTGTTGATCAAAGGGCCGGCCGCCGCGTGAGTCTTCGCGCACGGTCGGCTGCCGTTGCGGGCAATGCAGCTCGGCCATCTTGCGTAAGACCTGCCCATCGAGACCTGCATCAGCAGCGCGGCGCATTGCTGCGCACTCTCCGACGCAGGCCCGAAGAGGTCTCTTGCCCTGTCTTGCGGGGACCGCCGGTTCAGGAAGACTGCCGCCTCAGTCGTCGATCCTGATTTTCTGCGCGACCAGGACACCGTTGAGAAATTCACCCTGAACTTCCACTCGCTTGCCCGCGAGTAGAGCAGGGCTCACGCCATTGAAGAACGTGATTGCATTCCAGCTCACCGCGATCGAAGTGCCCGAGGAGGCGGACAGAACGAAGCTCGTTGCTGTCGTGTCGACAGCGCTGGCGACCCCGGAGCGTTGGATGGTCGCGCCCGGCGACTCCATTTCGCAACGCACGCTAGTTGCAATCACTCCGGTCTTACCCAGTGCACCGGCCACGTGCACGTAAAGTTCATTTGCCAGACCGGTGCTCGGGCAGCCTTCAGGGACGGTGTGGCCGGCGTCGACCGCGACCCCGCGCACCATGAAGGTTTGAGTGGCAGCCACGTAACCCGAGATATTGCCACTTAGTTCGGCTTCCGGTTCGCTGACTCCGTCTCGAATGTCGATGGCAGTCGCCTGCAAGGTGCCATCCGCCGCAACGCTCCCGCCGACGCGCACGTACTGACCGACCCTCAAGGTCGCACCTAACGGTGTGATGACGGCGCCGACATATCCCACGCTCCGGCCGCCGAGTTGCAGGAGCAAAGCCGACGTGTCCAGGCTGCTGATGACGCCACCGACGGACACCTGATGCCCCTCGGCGAGCCCCTTGATACGCACCTCTGCTGCCACCAGATGCCCTGCGCCAGCGACGCCGGCTGTCAGCGAAGTTCCCAGCGACAAGACGGACACGACCTGTCCATTGGCAAGCGCGGGGCCCTGCGGCAAAAGCGTGGCGGTCGATGCATCAACTTGCAGCCCGCCCAGATTGAAGCCGCTTGCGCTCAACGCGCTGACAATGCCGGTGACCCTCAGGTACGCGGGCAAGCCGGTCAAATGGCCTATGCGGGTGGCCTGAATGGTGAACGCGTCGCCCTGCGAGACGATCAATCCGTGGACCTCGACGGCATCGCCGGCTACGATCGACGCGCTGCCCGTGTATCCCCCGCTGAATTGGGTGATTGGGCCGCGCGTCGGATCCGCGTTCACGACGACCGTCTGCCCCAGGACGATCACGTTGCCGGTTGTACTCACCGCCGACACCGCGCCGACGAGCGCAGTGTCGACCCGAAGCCAGGTGGCCACGTCGTTAGATCCGAATTCAAGCTCGAGGCGGTCTCCCAGTTGCGCCTCTGTCTGCGTCTCCACGCCCGGTTCGTCCTCTCTGCGAGTCACTGTTTGGCTGTCGTCGTAGTGCACGCCGTCGACGATCACGCTGCCGAATCCCGTCACTGTGCCCTGCGCCACACTGGCAGGCGCACCGGTTCCCCCCGAGCCGACGCCACCACCGCAGCCCCCGACGAGTGAGACGCACGAGACCAGAAAGCAAATTACAAGTGCGGTGACTGAGGATGCGCGATTCATGGGATTCTCCTGGCTCGCGGTGCCCGCTTGGGCCGCGACGCCCTGTCTGCAGACGGCGTTTTTGCGGACAGCTTGCTGAGGGTCTGGGACTCACTGTAGAAATACACGCCAAAGCGCACGCGGTTCTGCGCCTCGGGTTCGATAGCTGCGTCGAGGTCAACCCGCTCGGTGGCCGTGGCAACCATCGTGTCGAACACGTCGTGCCAGAGCGACCTTGCCAGCTTCTGCAGATGGGCCACGGACTCGACGCCAAGCCCGTCGGCAAACAGGCTGTGCTCCAGAAGTGGCGCGCCCGTGCCAGAGAGATTCTGAACCGCCGCCGCCATGTGATCGGCCGCGTTGGCCGCGAACAGCGAAGTCAGCTCGTCAAGGTGCCGGCTGGGTACGAAGGATGCGCTCACGGGCACGGCCACGCCGTTTTCCAACTGCACGAGCCCCAGTCGCATCAATTCGTCGAGGACGGTGCGCGGGTGGACGTCTTGCGAGATTTCGCGGGCAAGGCTCTCGAAAGTGACGCCGCTGCCATTGCGCGGCAATGGCTTGGGCTCGCCGTTGCGCTTGCGGTAGCGGCGCGTGGTCAGCCACCGCGTGTACACCTGGGATGCCAATGGGATGCTGCGAGCCGCGGTTGAAGCGGCATCGGTATCGCGCGGTTCGGTTTCCAGCGTCCGCACATCTTTGCGGTGCACTCCCGACAGCATGCTGAGTGCCGAAAACGTGGGTTTGGCGCCGGCCCGGGAGAGCTCGCTTCGGGCCGCATCGACAAACACGGCCTTGAGTTGGTCCGCAAATGCTCCGTAGGAAACACCATTGCGGAGCAGCCATCTGATCACCGGCGCCATTAGCGTGACCGATTCCCGCAAGGCAAGCGTCGCACTCTCGGCGGTGGGGGCGGTTGGCAGTGCGGCGATCTCGCGGGTAGTCGGACTTTTGCGATTCATGGTTTGGCCGTAAGCGCTTGCCAAGGGATCCGCGGGGTGAAACGCTGCGATCCGTGGAGCCTACCTCGCCAAAAAACAAGGCTGGCATTGGAAGCACATGGGAGTATGTCCCACTTACAAGAACAAGATTGCGTTGACGAAATACAACCTGCGTTTCCACTTTGTAACAAAAGTGAGCCTAAGACCGGGCAATCACCGCTCGGCGCAGTGTGAGTTGCGAAAATATCCCATCTGGCAGCGGAGTCTGAGCCGTGATTCTCGGCTATACCCGCGTGGAGCGAGCAAGGCGGCCTTCGGATGCCAAGGCGACGCGCCATGTGGTCCACCCTCCAGTACCAACCGAGCAGCAACGACGAATCGCGCATGAGCGTCAAAGCACCCGATCAGGTTTCTGTGGGCCGGTTCGAAACGAACCGGAAGCGGCCGCGCCGATTTTCGAATGTCCTTCGGTGGCAGCGGCGGCAACAGCGCCGCGAACGCAAGCGGTTCTACTATGCGTTGCTGATCTCGTTTGTGCTTCACGTGGCGATCTTGATCCTGACGCTCGACGCGGCTGGGCTCGGAACTCCGGGATTCGGTACGCCTTCGCTTGAGCGGCGGATTCAGGTTCCCGACCTGAGTGTCGTTCTCGTCCAACCCGAGCCGGCTGCCTCGCAGCCGGGAGGAGCATCGAGTGCCAGCCCGTCGAAGCGAGAACAGGAGTCAGCCGCACGATGGCTGCAACCATTGGCCATGGCTCGCGCGGACGTTTCGACTGACAGTATGGGAGGGCGGGTGGCGAGTCTCGCGCCTGGCGCCGAAATGCCTGCGGTCACCGTGAAGTCGTCTGTGCCGGCGCGCAAAGCCTCCGGCAGGGGCGGTGCTACGCCGATCGCTCGACCGAAGAGCAACGCAAAGGCTTCGGTGCCGCGTGCCGTCGCTTCGTCCCGCCGGATCATGCGTTCGGCGCCCGAGGTGCCCTCTGACTCTGCGAGCCCCCGCGTTCCAGACGAAGCCGTGGTCGCGATGACGGAGCCTGTTCCAGAGGCGTTTTCTGTTCCACCGGCACCTACTCTGGCGGTACCGGGGACCGCACCCAGCGCGTCGAGTCCACATGTTTTGAATAAGGCGGACCGCGGGGCGGAGGCAGGACGTCTTGAAGCCGCCGACCCAGCGAGCGAACGTGCTCGCCGGGAGGTGCAGCAGGTCCTGGAAGAGCGCGCGATTATCGAGCGCGCGAGGCTGAACGCTGAGCAGCTTGCGGCGCAACGAGCGATCGATGACGCTGCGCTCGTCCAACGCCAGCAGGAGTCGACTCGACAGGAAGTGGAGCGACAGGGAGCGGCGAGGCAAGAGGCGGCGAAGCAGGAGGCGGCGAAGCAGGAGGCAGCGAAGCAGGAGGCGGCGAAGCAGGAGGCAGCGAAGCAGGAGGCAGCGAAGCAGGAGGCAGCGAAGCAGGAGGCAGCGAAGC
>JANYBE010000187.1 GCA_025360945.1 Rhizobacter sp.
GCGCCGATCGCGCCGATCAACGCGTCCGACCTGGTGCTGGTGACGCGCGCCAACCTGCCGGTGAACAGCCTCGCCGAGCTGGTGAAGCTCGCCAAGCGCAAGCCGGGCGCGTTGTCGTATGCGTCGTCAGGCCCGGGCACCCCGTATCACATGGCGGGCGAGCTGTTCAAGGCGATGGCCGGCGTGTCGATCCTGCACATCCCGTACAAGGGCAGCTCGGGCGCACGCACCGACGTGATCGGCGGGCAGGTCGACATGATGTTCGACGCGGTGCCGACGATGAGCGAGTTCGCGCGCACCGGCAGGGTCAAGGCCCTGGCCACCACCGGCCTGACGCGCTCGGCCGTGATGCCCGACGTGCCGACGGTGGCTGAGGCCGGTGTGCCGAAATACGAGGCGACGATCTGGCTCGGCCTGATGGCTCCGAAGGCCACGCCGGCGGCGATCCTGAGTCGGCTCAACGCCGAAGTCGGCCGCATCGTCGGCAACCCCGAGGTCGCGAAGGCCTGGAAGGCGCAGGGCGCGATGCCCATGGTGATGGGCGTCGACGAGTTCTCGCGCTACCTCACCGACGACATCGCGAAGTGGGCGCGCATCGTCAAGATCTCGGGCGCAAAATCCGACCAGTGAGATGAGCGAGGACACCCTGAACGTCCTGTGCGCCGGTGCCGTGCAAGGCCTCGTGAAGGCGCTGCATGCGCGCTTCGAGCGCGAGAGCGCGGCGAAGCTGAACGCGCGCTTTGGCGCGGTCGGTGCGATGAAGGAGGCCTTGCTCGCCGGCGAGCCGTGCGACGTGATGATCGTCACCGACGCGATGGTCGTCGCGATGCAATCGGCCGGCCAGCTGGGGATGCGGCCGGGCGCGCCGCTCGGGCGGGTGCGCACCGGCCTGGCCGTGCGCAACGGCGCAGCCGTCCCCGAAATTGCGACGCCGGATGCGCTGAAGGCATGCCTGCGGGGGGCAAGCGCAATCTACTTCCCGGACGCGCAGCGTTCGACCGCGGGAATTCATTTCGCGTCGGTACTCGGTCGGCTGGACATCGCCGAAGAACTCGCGCTTCGCTTGCGCACGTTCCCGAACGGTGCGGCCGCGATGCGCGAACTCGCGGCCAGTGCACCCGGCGCGATCGGCTGCACGCAGATCACCGAGATCATGTACACGCCTGGGATCACTCTGGTCGGGCCGCTGCCCGATGCGTTCGAGCTCGCGACCGTCTACACCGCGGCAGTGGCGACGCGCGCCGCGCAGCCGGTGCTCGCGCAGTGCTTCATCGACCTGCTCGCTGGGCCGGCGACGCGCGCGACGCGTGTCGCCGGCGGCTTCGAGTTCGATTGAGCCGGCCCACTCTTTTGCAACCTCGCCAGGAGACACGATGAAGCCCTTGTATTCGTTCGCACGCATTGCCAGCCTCGCGCTGGCGCTGCTCTTCGCGGCCAGCGCGCACGCGCAGACGCCCGCCGGCAAGATCGGCGTGCTGTGGCTGGGTCAGTCGGCATTCAAGATCACGACAGTGACCGGCAAGGTGATCGTGATCGATCCGTACCTGAGCGCGAACCCGAAAACGCCCGAGGCCTACAAGAAGCTCGAGGCGCTGGGCAAGGTCGACCTGATCCTCGTCTCGCACGGCCACCTCGACCACTCCCTCGACGCGCCTGCGCTCGCCAAGCTCAGCGGCGCGCCAGTGTGGGCGCCGGCCGGATTGGCGCAATCGATGCAGACGTTGGGCATCTTGCCGGCCGCGCAGGCGAACCGGATGAACAAGGGCGGCAGCATCCTGCCGTTCGGCCCGGGCGGCGTGCGCATCACGATGACGCATGCCGAACATAGCTCCGAGCTGGTGTGGCGCAACCCGGCGACAGACAAGGACGAGACGCATGTCGGCGGCGAGCCCGCCGGCTTCGTGATCGAGATGGAGAACGGCTTCAAGATCTGGCACATGGGCGACACCGGCGTGTTCGGCGACATGAAGCTGATCGGCGAGATGGTCAAGCCCGACTTGATCCTGATCCCGATCGGCGGCGGGCAGTTCGTGATGAATCCGGTCGATGCGGCGATGGCCACGCGCGAGCTGATCAAGCCGAAGATGGCGCTGCCTATCCACTACGGCACCACGCCGGCGCTGTCGGGCACGCCGGAGGAATACGTCAAGGCGCTGGGCAATGCGCCCGTCAAGGTGCTGGCGGTCAAGCCGGGCGAGATGCTCGAGTTCTGAGCCGCAGCCATTGCCCACAGGAGATTCATCGTGGACCGCCGTTCGATTCTGAAGACCGGCAGCGCCGCGCTTGGCGGCGCGCTCGCGGCTGCGGGCTGCGCGACCGGCGCTGCCGAGGGCAGTGGCAACAGCGCACCGCGCAGCCCGTTCAAGGTGGCGAGCGTCACGCTGCCGATCGCCGGCTCGTCGGAGGTCTTTCCGGTGCGCCGCATCTACTGCATCGGGCGCAACTACGCAGCGCATGCGCGCGAGATGGGTTCGGACCCGACGCGCGAGCCGCCGTTCTTCTTCCAAAAGCCTACCGACGCAGTGCAGTTCGTCGCGATCGGCAGCGTCGCCGATCACCCGTATCCGTCGCTGACGAAAAACTACCACTACGAACTGGAGCTGGTCGCGGCGCTGAGGTCGGGTGGCAAGAACATTTCGATCGCAGACGCGCTCCAGCACGTCTACGGTTATGCCATCGGCCTGGACATGACGCGGCGCGACCTGCAGCGCGGCATGGGCGACCAGAAAAAGCCGTGGGAGATCGGCAAGAGCTTTGACATGTCGGCGCCGATCGGCCCGATCCATCCGGTCGCACTGTTGGTGAACCACATCACCAATGGCCGCATCGAGCTGAAGGTGAATGGCCAGGTCAAGCAAGAGGCCGACCTCAGCTACATGATCTGGAGCGTGGCCGAGCAAATCAGCCAGCTCAGTCAGGCCTTCGAGCTCAAGGCCGGCGACATCATCTACTCGGGCACGCCGCAGAACGTCGGCCCGGTCGTGAAGGGCGACCTGCTGGTGGGCCACATCGACGGGCTGCCGGAGCTGTCGGTGCGCATCGTCTGAAGGGGCCGTCCCCGAGTCGACTGTCTCCAATTCTCGAACTAGCATCGCCATCATGGCGATGAACAAATCTGGACGAGGCGGCCTCGTCTACTCCACCGAGGGCGGGACGATGTGTCCCGCGTGTCGTCGGCCGAAGCTGCAATGCGCGTGTGCCAGTGCCGCGCGGGTCGCCGACGGCGTCGTGCGCGTCTCGCGCGAGACCGCCGGACGCGGCGGCAAGGCCGTCACCGTGGTGCGAGGCCTCGCGCTCGACGCGGCGGCACTGACGCAGCTCGCCAAACAGTTGAAGGCAGTTTGCGGTGCCGGCGGGACGGTGAAGGACGGCGTGATCGAAGTCCAGGGCGACCATTGCGATCGCGTGATCGAGGCGCTGAAGAAGCAGGGCCGCACGGTCAAGCGCGCTGGCGGCTAGCGTGGAGGAGGAAGAGCACTTCGAGTTGCGCATCGAGCCGATGGGGTGGCGCGTGCGAGTGTCGGCCGAACAGCCGCTCATGGCCGGCGCACGCGCGGCCGGCGTCGAGTTGCCGAGCTCGTGCCGCAACGGCACTTGCCGCACCTGCATCTGCGCTCTCCTCAGCGGGCAGGTGACCTACCGCATTGAATGGCCCGGGCTCAGTGCCGACGACAAGCGCGCGGGATGGATCTTGCCGTGCGTCGCGCACGCGGTGTCGGATGTGGTCGTTGTGGCACCGAAGGCCGTCTCGTCTCTGATCAGGCCTGAACCAAGCGTATGCGCAGACGGTCGTAGGCCCAGTTGAACACCATCGTGTAGGGCAAGAAGAACATCAGCAGACCGACGTCGAGCACGAAGGCCTGCCATAGGCCGATGTTCAGCCAAACTGCCGCCAGCGGCACCGAGGCGATCACGAGGCCGGATTCGAACGCGAGCGCGTGCATCAGGCGCACCGTGAAGGTCTGGCGAAAGCCGATGCGGCGCTGCAGCCGGTCGAATCCGGCGTTGTAGGCGACGTTCCAGAGCATCGCGATCAGCGAGATCGCCAGCGTCAACGCGCCCATCTCGGTCATCGTCGTGCCCATCATCCAGCTGAACAGCGGCGCACAGATCGCCAGCGCGATGATCTCGAACGCGAGCGCGTGGCCAATACGCTCGGCCACCGATTTCTTGGGCGGGTGCATCAGCGATCGGGCTCCGCGTCAGCGGCCGCGCGCAGCCAGTGCGTGCGCGATGCGCGAGAACGCATCCTGCAGGTGCACGGCGGCCGGTGCGGTGCGCGTGACCGGCCGCAGCGTGTGGCCGTGGCGCCGCGCGAAGACGACGCTGTTGGTGCCGTCGCGGTCGTCCACGCGCAGCAGCGGGCCGCCCAGGGCCGCACCGAGGCGGTCGAGATAGACCGGCATGTGCGGGTGCGCGGCATGCAGGTTCACGACCAGCAGGCCGCCGGGTTGAAGCACGTCGGCGCAGTCGTCGTAGAAGCGGCGCGTGCCGACCGCCTCGGGCATGCGCTCGGCGTCGAAGGCATCGACCATCAAGACGTCGAAGCGCGCGGGGGTGGTCGCGACGAAGTGCGCGCCGTCGTCCAGCACGACCCGAAAGCGCGCGCTGTCGGGTGGCACGCGAAAGCGCTCGCGCAGCGCGATCACGTGCGGGTTGATCTCGACCACGGTCAGGCCGCTGCGCGGCAGCTGGCGGTGGCAGAACTTGGCGAGCGAGCCGCCGCCCAGGCCGATCATCGCGATCTGCGCCGGCTCGGGCTCAAACATCAGGAAGCCCATCATCGTGCGCGTGTACTCGAGCGCGAGCGCGTCGGGTTGCAGCAGCTGCATGCGGCTTTGGATGGCCGAGTCCGAGAAGTGCAGCGACTGGCTGTCGAGCTCCTCGCGGACGAAGGGGCGGTCGTGATCGGCGGCGGGCTCTCGCATGGGGTCGATTGTCGGCCCGCGGACTGCCGTGTACGCCATCGGGCGTATTCCTCCCTGGGGGTGGGCTGCGTAACCTGCATTCGACGCAATGAGCAACAGCATGCCTCTTGCGGCTTCTCGCCTCAACCCTCTTTCCAACCGGAGCACCACCATGAACCCATCCCGCCGCCTCGCGGCCCAGTCGCTGACCGCAGTGGCCCTGGGCCTTGCCGCCCTCGGTTACTCGTCCCTCGCCCTCGCTGCCGACACCATCAAGGTCGGCGTGCTGCACTCGCTGTCGGGCACGATGGCGATCTCGGAGTCGGTGCTGAAGGACACCGTGCTGATGACGATCGCCGAGATCAACGCCAAGGGCGGCCTGCTCGGCAAGCAGCTCGAGCCGGTCGTCGTCGACCCGGCCTCGAACTGGCCGCTGTTCGCCGAGAAGGCCAAGCAGCTGATCAGCCAGGACAAGGTCGTCGTGACCTTCGGCTGCTGGACCAGCGTGAGCCGCAAGTCTGTGCTGCCGGTCTATGAAGAGCTCAACAGTCTGCTGTTTTACCCGGTGCAGTACGAGGGTGAAGAGCTGTCGAAGAACGTGTTCTACACCGGCGCGGCGCCCAACCAGCAGGCCATCCCGGCGGTCGAGTACCTGATGAGCAAGGCCGGCGGCGGGGCGAAGCGCTGGGTGCTGCTGGGCACCGACTACGTGTACCCGCGCACGACCAACAAGATCCTGCGCGCGTTCCTGCACAGCAAGGGCGTGAAGGACGAGGACATCGACGAGAAGTACACCCCGTTTGGTCACTCCGATTACCAGACCATCGTCGCCGACATCAAGAAGTTCGCGGCCGGCGGCAAGACCGCGGTGGTCTCGACCATCAACGGCGACTCGAACGTGCCGTTCTACAAGGAGCTCGGCAACGCCGGGCT
>JANYBE010000195.1 GCA_025360945.1 Rhizobacter sp.
CGGCAGGTTCAGGAAGTCGGCCGCCGAGGCGGCGTTGCGGTGCATGCTGGCGAACATCTTTTCACGCCACGCCGCCATGCCGCCACCCATGGTGGGCACGACGGTCGCGCGCGACAGGAAGTACGAGGTGGTCATGGCATCGAGCTCGATGCCATGACCCTGCAGCAGCTCGAGTGCGGCGGGCACGTCGACGTCGTTCTTGAAGCCGAAGTTCAATGTAATGGCCCAACACCCCTTGCACAGCGGTGTGGCGCGCGCGCGCTCGGCGAACGGCACCCAGGGCACATCCTGCGTGTGCACGGTAACGAACAAGTTGTTCTCGTGCAGGACGTTGTTGTGCTTCAGGTTGTGCAGCAGCGCGGTGGGCGTGAGGTCGGCCTCGCCGTTCATGAACACCGCCGTGCCCGGCGCGCGCATCGGCGGCGTGGCGTGAAAAGATGTTCGCCAGCATGCACCGCAACGCCGCCTCGGCGGCCGACTTCCTGAACCTGCCGCCGAACCGGGTGGTGGAGCTGGGCACGAAAGTGCAGATATAGGCCGAGTATTGGCCCTGGGCACTGGCGCACAATGCTGGCCGTTATGCATTTCCAGCAGTCGGCTTGGGCGCTTCGTCTGCGTCCCACAAGTCCGGCCTGGCCGGGCTCGAGCTGGCTGCCGTCGGTGTGGTCTACGGCGACATCGGCACCAGTGCGCTGTATGCACTGAAGGAAGTCTTCGCGCACTGCCACGTGCCTCTTCACCACTGAGAACATCTACGGCGTGCTGTCGCTGGTGTTGTGGTCGAGCTGGGCTCGAATGTCGAGATCTGATCGCCACCCGCGCGTTGCTATCCTCGCCGGATGCGTCTTCGCCTCACTGACCTTTCCCTCTCCGCCGCGACCGCCGGCTTCGTCGCCGCGCTGGTCGGCTTCACCAGCTCGGTGGCGATCGTGTTCCAGGCCGCGACAGCGCTCGGCGCGACGCCGGCGCAGATCGGCTCGTGGATGTGGGCGCTCGGCTTGGGCATGGGCTTGTGCACGTTGGTGCCCTCGCTGTGGCTGCGCCAGCCGGTGATGGTGGCGTGGAGCACGCCCGGTGCAGCGGTGCTCGCGACCGCCGGTATCGCGGGCGGCTTCGACATGGCGCAGGCGACTGGCGCGTTTATCGTCTGCGCTGTGCTGATCGCGCTGTTTGGCGTGACGGGCTGGTTCGAACGCGCGCTGGATCGCATCCCGATGCCGATCGCGAGCGCGCTGCTGGCCGGTGTGCTGACGCGTTTCGGGCTGGATGCCTTCGTCGCGCTGAAGTCGGCCTTCACGCTGGTGCTGCTGATGCTCGCGGCCTACCTGATCGGTCGCCGGCTGTGGGCGCGCTACGCGGTGCCCGGTGTGTTACTGGTCGGCGTGTGCTACGCCTCGGCGATGGGCCGGCTGCATTTGGGCGGCGTGCAATGGGGGCTGACACTGCCGGTGTTCACGATGCCCGAATTCACCTGGCGCGCGACCGTCAGCCTGGCGATGCCACTGTTCGTCGTGACGATGGCGTCGCAGAACCTGCCCGGTGTTGCCGCGATTCGGGCGGCTGGGTACCCGATGCCGATCTCGAAGATCATCACGCTCACCGGTGTCGCGACCCTGGTGCTTGCGCCCTTCGGTGCGTTCGCGCTGAACCTGTCGGCGATCACGGCCGCGATCTGCATGGGCCGCGAGGCGCACCCCGATCCCGGCAAGCGTTATGTGGCCGCAGCTTCGTGCGGGTTGATCTACTGCGTGGTCGGTTTGTTCGGCGCGGCCGTGACTGGCGTGTTGACGGCATTCCCGCGCGAACTCGTCGTCGCGATCGCCGGCCTCGCGCTGCTCGGCAGCATCGGCGGCGGGCTGGCGCTGGCGTTGAAGGATGACGCGCACCGCGAGGCGGCGCTGATCACCTTTCTCGTCACGCTCAGCGGCGTGAGCCTGGCCGGCATCGGCTCGGCCTTCTGGGGTGTGGTCGCCGGCGCGTTGGCGCTTTTTGTGCAACAGTGGCGGCCTCGCGCTGCTGCTTGAGATCGTTTCATGAAACTGCTGTTCGTCGCCGACCCGCTCGAGAGCTTCAAGACCTACAAGGACTCGACCTTCGCGATGATGCGCGAGGCTGCACGGCGCGGCCACGAGTTGTTCGCCTGCGAGCCGAAGGACGTGATGTGGCAACGCAGTGACCGCGTGAGTGCACCGCTGCGCGCTTTCACGCTGACCGGCGACGAACACGACTGGTTCAAGCCCAAGGGCGACGTGCAGGTGACGGCGCTCGCCGATGTCGGTGCGGTCGTCATGCGCAAGGACCCGCCGTTCGACAGCGAGTACTTCTACGCCACACACCTGCTCGGCCAGGCCGAGCGTGAAGGCGCGAGGGTCTTCAACAGCCCGCGCGCATTGCGCGACCACCCTGAGAAGCTCGCGATCCTCGAGTTCCCGCAGTTCATCGGGCCGACGCTCGTGACGCGCAGCGAAGCCGACATCAGGCGCTTTCACGCCGAGCACCGCGACATCATCCTGAAACCGCTCGACGGCATGGGCGGCATGGGCATCTTCCGCGTCGGTCCCGACGGGCTGAACCTCGGCAGCATCACGGAGACGCTGAACAAGGGCGGTGCCGAGACCGTGATGGTGCAGCGCTACCTGACCGAGATCGTCGAAGGCGACAAGCGCATCCTCGTGATCGGCGGCGAGGCCGTGCCGCATTCGCTGGCGCGCATCCCGCAGGGCAGCGAGATCCGCGGCAATCTCGCGGTCGGCGGTAAGGGCGTGGCGCAACGCTTGAGCGCGCGAGATCGCGAGATCGCCCAGGCGATCGGCCCGATACTCAGCAGCCGCGGGTTGCTACTTATCGGGCTCGACGTGATCGGGGATTGCCTGACCGAGATCAACGTGACCAGTCCGACCGGTTTCCAGGAAATCACGGCGCAGAGCGGTTTCGACGTCGCGAAGATGTTCGTCGACGCGCTGGAGAGCGCCGTCCGCTAAGTCCCGAAGTTGGGGACGGGTGCGATCGACGGGTCCGCGTATCGCCGTCTCCGACAACGTGACCCCTGGCGCGCCGTCCAAAGGCGATCTCGAGCCCGATCCCGCCTTCTGGTCCGATCGGATGGGCGTAGGCGTTCGACCACAAGCTTTCGCCCTGCGCTCCGGCAGACGGGCTTCGCCCTTCGCGGGATGCTTCGATCGGCGCCATCCACGCTGTTGGCGATCGCATCCGTCTGTCAGCGGGCCCACGGCGCCCGTTGACATCGCGGTCTTGAACACTCAACAGGAACTCTTATGAACAATCGAATCGCACTCTTGGCATTGCTCGCTGCAACCGGCCTGGCCGCGTGTCAGCCCAACGTCGTCAACGTTCCCGTGCCGGTAGCCACGCCCGGTCCCGCAGGCCCGCAAGGCGCGACCGGAAGCCAAGGCAATGACGGCACCACGGGCGCGAAGGGCAATCAAGGCAATGACGGAACCACCGGCGCGACCGGTGCGACGGGCTACCAGGGCAACGACGGCATGAAGGGCGACAAGGGCAAGACCGGCGACGCCACGACAGTGATCGTGCTACCGGGCGCCGCCTCTTCACCGTCGAACTGAGATCGACATGACACGACAATCAAGACTGTGCTTCGCCGCCGTTTTGGGGGCGAGCGCGCTGGTGGCCGCGGGTTGCAGCAGCATGAAGACACCGGCGACCGCGTCGGTTGCTGTTTCTGCTGCCGCAGTCGACAACGCGGTCGGTGCGGGCGGGGCGGAATTTGCGCCGGTCGAGATGAGTTCGGCTCGCAACAAGATCGCCTTGGCCAACAGAGCCATGGCCGCCAAGGACTACAAGCTGGCCAACGATCTGGCGAACCAGGCCCAGGCGGACGCCAAGCTCGCGCAAGGCAAGGCCGATTCGGCCAAGGCGAAAACGGCGGCCGATGCGCTTCAAGACGACCTCCGCGTCCTGCGCGAAGAGCTCGACCGCACCAGCAAATGACACCCCCGCCGCGTGCCTGGCGACCACGCGCTCGCCGCGCCCGCCCGCGACCTCTCCCGAATGGATTTCATCATGAAGAGACTTGCCCTTTTGACCCTCGCCGCTGCGCTCGCCGCTTGCAGTTCCGTGCCCCGCACCACAGGTTTGCTGGAGCAGACCCGCACCGACTACCGCGCGGCACAGAGCGACCCGACCGTGGCCCGTTACGCACCGCTGGAAATGAAGCAGGCCGGCGAGGCCATGGATCAGGCCAACGCCGCCTCCGACCATTCCGACAGTGCCGACAAGATCGACAAGCTGGCTTACCTGGCCAAGCAAAAGATCGCACTGACCCAGGAGGTGGCGAAGCAGAAGTCGGCCGAGGCGGACATCGCGACTTCCGCCAAGGAGCGCGATCAGATGCGGCTGGCGCAACGGACGAACGAAGCCGACAAGGCTAAGGCAGATTCACAGCAGGCCAACCAGGTTGCACAGGTCGCGCTTGACCAAGCCGCGCTGGCCCAGCGTCGAACCGAGGAAGCCCAGCGCGACAATCGGCAGGCTCAGGCGCACGCGGCGCAACTCGAGGCACAACTGGCTGATCTATCGGCGAAGAAGACCGAACGCGGAATCGTCATCACGCTGGGCGACGTGCTGTTTGCGGTCGACGTGGCGCGCTTGAACGCTGACGGCATGCGAACCACGCAGAAGCTTGCCGACGTGCTGCAGCAAAACCCGCAACGCACCGTCCTGATCGAGGGCTACACCGACAGCACCGGCACTGCGCCCCACAACCAGGAGTTGTCCGAACGCCGCGCCGGCGCGGTGCGCAGCGCCCTGCAGGAAATGGGTGTGGCCGCCGGGCGCGTAAGCGTGCGCGGATACGGGCAATCCAATCCGGTCGCCTCTAACGACACCCAGCAAAGTCGCCAGCTGAATCGGCGCGTCGAGATCGTGCTGTCTGATGACAGCGGAAAGGTCTCGCAGCGCTGAGCCCGGTGGTCCAGCGCTTTCGACGGGTGGTCGGATGCGCTGGCGCAACGCGGCGACTGCACGCAACGGAAGGTGAAGCTCTTCGCGAAGAGAAAATGTGCAAGAACGGTCATTGGCGCTACGCTTGAGCCTAGAACACTCGCCTCACGACTTCGCGATCAGTTGCCATCCCATGAAAAGTCTCTCCCCCGCTGTCCTGGCGCTCTTGGGCCTGTCGCTCGCGCAGACCGTCCTGGCTTCTGAACCGTCGCCCCGTGATCTGCATGCGGCACAGTGCGTCGCCGCGCTCGAGGTGAATACCCAGGATCTTGCCCGACAGGTCAAGTCCGGCAACGAGGCATCTCGCCCCGTGCTGCTGGACAGGCTCGTGTCGGGTACCGCGTTCGTGGGCGACACCTATCTGCACGGCAACAGCGACGAGAAGCAGGCCCGTGAGCTGGCCAACCAGGCCCTGGAGGCACAGAAGAGCCTGTCGGCGCCGGAGCTCGCCGCGCGCCAGGCGGCGTGCGCCGACGAAGGCGCGAAGCTGTTCGCGTCCAGCAATAGCCTGCAGCGGGCGGTCGTGAAGCATCTCGCGAAGAAGCGCATGGACAGGCTGCTCGGCGCCTGAGCGCGTCGATGGGGTATGCGCTTTCGCGTGTGACAATTCGGACCGGCCACTCGCCGTGTCCACAGCGGTCGATACGGAGCATCGGTTTCGTCCGTGGCTATCGTTCAACCATCGCGGAGGTCATCGTGTCCAGACTGATCGTCAGCTGCTTCGGGCTCTCCCTCGACGGCTTCGGCGCGGGCCCGAATCAAAGCCTGGATAACGCCCTTGGCGTGGGTGGCCCGGCGCTGATGGAATGGGCTTTCACGACGCGTACCTTCCAGCAGATGCACGGTGGCAGCGGAGGCTCGACCGGTGTCGACGATGACTTCGCTTCGCGCGGCCTCGCGAACGTCGGCGCGTGGATCCTCGGGCGCAACATGTTCGGGCCGGTGCGCGGACCGTGGCCTAGCGAGGAGTGGAAGGGATGGTGGGGCGCCAATCCGCCATACCACGTGCCGGTGTTCGTGCTGACGCACCACCCGCGCGAATCGATCACGATGGAAGGTGGAACGACCTTCGACTTCGTTTGCGACGGCATCCATGCGGCGCTCGTGCGGGCCAAGGCGGCGGCGCAGGGACGCGACGTGCGCGTGGGCGGCGGCCCGGCGACGATCCGGCAGTACCTCGCCGCCGGCCTCGTCGACGAACTGCACCTCGCACTGTCGTCGACTCTGCTCGGCTCGGGCGAACCGCTGCTCGCGGGCATCGACCTGCTCGCGCTCGGCTATGAATGCACGGAACGCGTTGCGTCGCCTCAGGCGACGCACGTCGTGCTGACGAGACGGGCGCAGGCCTAGAATGGTTTCTGCGTCGAGTCGTCTGCGCCGAACCACAGCGCCCGGGCGAAGTCGGGCAGCAACTGGATACGGGCGCCGATCACGAGCTCGGCTCCGCTACCCGCGTGGGTCTTGAGGGTGACGATGGCGTCGCTGCCGTCCAGGCGCAGGTGCGCCACCCCCGAGTCGCCGAGTTGCTCCAGCAGCTCCACCTGGGCCGACAGGCCACCGTCTTGAACAATGCGCCAGTGCTCCGGTCGCACGCCGAGCGTGACGCCCGGCCTCGGATCGAAGCCCGCCGCGGTCGGCAATGCGATGCGCCGTGCGCCGTTGATCTCGACGCCCCAGCCCGCTTCGTCCGGGACGATGCGCACGGTCAGGAAGTTCATGCTCGGCGAGCCCAGAAAGCCGGCGACGAAGCGCGTCGCCGGTCGCTCGTACAACGCCATCGGCGCGCCGACCTGCTCGATGCGCCCGGCGTTGAACACCGCGATGCGCTCGCCCAGCGTCATGGCCTCGACCTGGTCGTGCGTTACGTAGATGATGGTCGCACCTAACGTGCGGTGTAACCGCGCGAGCTCGAACCGCATCTGGTTGCGCAGCGCCGCGTCGAGATTGGACAACGGCTCGTCAAACAGAAACACTTTCGGTTCGCGCACGATTGCCCGGCCGATCGCGACGCGCTGGCGTTGCCCACCCGAGAGCTCGCGTGGCTTGCGCTGCAACAGGGCGCCGAGTTGCAGCACATCGGCGGCCTTGCGCACCGCCGCGTCCACGTCGGCACGCGGCCTGCCGGCGACGCGCAGCGCGAAGCCCATGTTCTCGGCCACCGTCATGTGCGGGTACAGCGCGTAGCTCTGGAACACCATCGCTACGCCGCGCTCGGCTGGCGGCAGGTCGGTCACGTCGCGCCCGCCGATCAGCAACTGGCCATCAGTGATGTGCTCGAGACCGGCGATCATGCGCAAGGTCGTCGTCTTGCCGCAGCCCGAGGCACCGACCAGCACCATGAACTCCCCCTGGCGCACATCCAGATCCACACCGTGCACGGCCGTCACTCCGCCTATGTAGGTCTTGCACAGTCCGCGCAGGCTCACGCCCGTGTCACTCATGTCAGACTCCCTGGCCGCGCTGTTTAGCGTGTGTGGCAATGAACTCGCGGTACCAGTGGGCGCTATCTTTCGCAGTGCGTTGCTGTGTCGCGTAGTCGGTGTGGAACAGGCCGAAGCGTTTGGCATAGCCAGAGTCCCACTCGAAGTTGTCGAGCAGGCTCCAGTAGAAATAGCCGCGCACGTCGGCGCCTTGCGCGATCGCCTGCGCCAGTGCCTGCAAGTGCAGCCGCAGGTAGTTGATGCGCCCAACATCGTGCACCCTCCCGTCGGCGAGCAGCACGTCGGGATTGGCCATGCCGTTCTCGGTGATGTAGATCGGTGGCGGTGTGTACTCGCGCGTGATGCGCAGCAGATGCTGCGTCAGCGCCAGCGGGTAGATCTCCCAGCCCATGTCCGTGAAGCCCAGCGCACCGGGTGCGGGCAGGGGCGGCACGCGCGTACTGACGAGCTTGCGCGTGTAGAAGTTGATGCCGAGAAAGTCCAGCGGCTGGCGGATCGCGTCGAGGTCGCCGGTCTCGACGCGCGGCGCATCGGCACCGAGGTGCTCGAGCACATCGGCCGGGTACTGGCCGAGGAAGACCGGGTCCATGTACCAGCGGGTCGTCAGACCATCGTTTAGTCGTGCGGCGCGCCGGTCGGCTTCGGTCGGCTCGGCCGGGTAGGGCGGCGTGTGGTTGAGCACGACGCCAAGACCCGTGCCCGTCTGCGCACGCATCGCCTGCATCGCGCGGCCGTGCGCGAGCAGCAGGTGGTGCGAGACCTGAGCAGCCTCGGCGCGACTCGTGTGACCGGGTGCGAACTGCCCGGTCTCGTAGCCCAGCGTGGCGACGCACCAGGGTTCGTTCAGCGTCGCGATCGAGGCGAGCCGGTCGCCGAAGCGGCGCGCCACCTCGGCGGCGTAGTCGGCGAAGTGCTCGGCGATGTCGCGCGACAGCCAGCCGCCGATATCGCGGTCCAGGGCAAGCGGCAGATCCCAGTGGTAGAGCGTGGCGTGCGGCGTGATGCCAGCCTGCAGCAGCTGGTCGATGAGCTGGTCGTAGAACGCGAAGCCGGCTTCGTTCCAGGCGCCCCGGCCCTGCGGCTGCACGCGCGACCAGCTGATCGAGAAGCGGTAGGCGTTCAGGCCCAGCCAGTGCATCAGCGCAACATCGTCGGCGCTGCGGTGGTAGTGGTCGCATGCAATGTCGACGTTGGAGGCATCCTTGATGCGGCCGGGCTCGGCGCAAAACGCGTCCCAGATCGACGCGCCGCGGCCGTCAATGGCTGCGGCGCCTTCGATCTGCTGCGCGCTGGTAGACGAACCCCAGACGAAGTCAGGCGGAAAGGGCTGTGCATCGCATGGGTTCGACGCTGAGGGATTGTCGTTGTGGTTCATTGAAGCGTGGCCAAGGCAAGAAGAGGTTGGCAAGAAGAGGTGAAGGCGATCAGCCGCGCACCGCGCCTGCGGTGAGGCCGGCCACGAGGCGCCGGGCACTGAAGACGAAGGCGATCAGCAGCGGCAGTACGGCAATCGCGCTGCCCGCCATCAGGGCGCCCCATTCGGTGTTGTTGGGGCTTTGCATACTGCGCAACGCGAGCGGCACGGTGTAGTGCTCGGCACTGCGCATCACGACCAGCGGCGCGATGAAGTTGTTCCACGAGCTGATGAACGTGATCAGCCCAAGCGTGCCGAGCGCCGGCCCGAGCAACGGCAGCACGATGCTGCGGAAGATGCGGAACTCGCCGCAGCCGTCCATGCGGCCGGCATCGATCAGCTCGCGCGGGATCGCGCTGCCGATGTACTGACGCATCATGAAGATGCCGAGCGCACCCGCCGCACCGGGGACGTAGAGCGCGCGTGGCTGGTCAATCCAGCCAAGCGCGTTGACCACCATGAAGGTGGGGATCATGTTCAAAAAGCTCGGCAACATCATCGAGCCGAGCACGAACGCGAACAGCTGGCGCTTGAAGCGAAACTCGTGCACCGCGAACGCGTAGCCAGCGAGCGAGCACAGCAGCAGATTGAGTGCCGTCGTCATGCTGGCGACATAGACGCTCATCCGCAGGTTGTCCCAGAACGGAATGCGCTCGACCAGCAATTGCAAATTGCTCCACAGTGCGCGCCCGAACCACAGCGGTGGCGGCGAACTGAAGATGTCGTTGCGGGTGTGCGAGGCGAACACGAACATGAAGAAGAACGGCGCGACCAGCAGCAGCGCACCGGCGCCGACGATGGCGTAGGCCGCCATGCGCGACATGGACACGCGGGGTTCAGCCCGCATGGCGATCCTCGGTACGGCCGAACAGCCGGCTGTTGCCCCAGGTGAGCAGCGCGATGATCAGGAATAGCAACCACGACACGGCCGACGCGGTGCCGAAGTCGCCGTCCGAGAACGCGAGCCGGTACATGAAGATCGCCGTCGTCATCACCGACAGGCTGACGCCGCTCTCGGGGTCGACGAGGATAAAGGGCTCGTCGAACAGCTGCAGGTTGCCGATGATCGTCAGCGTCACCGCGAAGAACATCATCGGCCGCAGCAGCGGCAACGTGATGTGCCAGAACTGACGCCAGCGGCCGCAGCCGTCGAGCGCGGCGGCTTCGTACAGCTCCTTGTCGATGACCTGCAGCGCTGACAGGTACAGCACCAGGTTCCAGCCGAGGAAGCGCCAGAACACGATGAAGGCCACGGCCGGCTTGGTGGTGTGCGCGTTGCCCAGCCAGTTGATCGGGTCGATGTGGAACAGGCCGTGCAGCGCGCTGTTGACGACGCCGTAGTCCTTCGAGAACAGCGTCGTGAAGATCAGCGCGATGGCCACGCTCGAGGTAATGTAGGGCACGAAATACGCGCCGACCACCGCGTCGCGTCCGCGCTTGAAGCTGGTATGGATGAAGTAGGCGAGCGGCACCGCTAGGAGGTGCTGCGGCAGGCCGCAGACGACCGAGAACCACAGCGTGTTCCACAGCGACCGGTGGAACCACGGGTCGGCGAGTGCGAACCAGTAGTTCTCGAAACCGACCCAGCGCATCGCCGCGAGCCCCTCGGCCGGGTCCCACTGGTGCAGCGACAGGTAGATCGAGAAAACGAGAGGGAACAGCCCGAACATGAGGAAGAGCAGGAAGAACGGCGCGATGAACAGATAGGGGGCGAATTCGCGTGCACGCTGGTGGCGCGTGCGGCGACGCACCGGGTGCGCGGGGGCGGAAGTGTCAGCGGCGCGCACGGTGTTCGATCAGCAGTTTGGCGTCGGCCAGCGCCTTCGCGATGGGCTTGTCCTCAGTGAGGACCTCTTCGAACTCGCTGCGGATCATGTCGGTCGCCATCGAGTCGTACTTGTTGACGGTGATCGCGGGCACCTTGGCGGCGATCTCGCGCCACAGCAGGCGCGCCGGCTGGCCGCCGAGGTACTCGATCGGTGCGTCGAA
>JANYBE010000198.1 GCA_025360945.1 Rhizobacter sp.
TGTTCAGAATGTCTGAGATGCCGATCGACACGAAGTTCGCGTTGCACTCGTTTGCGACCGCGCGCGCCATCATTGTCTTGCCACAGCCCGGCGGGCCATAGAGGAGCAGGCCGCCGCCGGCACTCGCCTTGAAGCGCGCGAACAGCCCGGGATTCAGATAGGGTTCGATGATCTTCAGGCGAATCGTCTTCTTCAGCTCGTCCATGCCGACGATGCTCGAGAAGCGAAGCTTCTCTTGCGCCACCTGCTGGATCGAGACGACCTTGGCCGACGCTACGCCGGACGAGACGACTTGCAGCAGCGGTGCGCGCGTCGGCTGGGCGGTCGAGCGCATGGATTCGAGCGGCTCGATCGGCTCGAAGCCGGGCAGCGCGCGGGCACGTTCGTAGGCCGCCAGGGCCTCCGCCATGCGGTCAACGGCGTGCAGGCTGCGCGCCAGCAGCAGCTTGCCGCGCAGCGCGTCAGGCGCCTGCCGGTCGACCAGCTCGGCTTGGGCGAGCGCGTTCTCGTAGGCCTCTTCGCCCAGCAGCAGCTCGGCATAGTCGGAGCGCAAGTCGACATCGAACGGTGCGCGCAGAAGGCGCTGCTCCAGTGCTTCTCGGGAAGAAGTGTCGTTCACGTTGATTCGTTTCGAAGGAGTGGGTGGCGATCTCAGTCCCGCAGGTGCAGCAACCACCGCAGCAGCGGCGGCCAGACCCACGAGTAAATCGCGTAGCCGAAGATGATCCATGACAGCGTGTTGGCCAGTGTCGGCTGATCGCGCCCGAGCATGCGAACGACAAGGATGCCGCCGATCCACATCGCGATCGATGCGCCCCAGCCGAAGCGGTGCAAGGGCCATAGCGGGAGCATCGACCAGTGCGTCGCGAACCGCAGCCGCCGCACGTTCTCCAGCCATTGCGGCTCGTTGGGCTGCATCCGGAGCAGTTCTTTTGCGCCGCGCAGCGCCTCGCGCGAACGCCCCGCCTGCGACAGCCCAACGACCACCAGCGACAGCACGTGCTGGTCGTTCGGGTGACTGGCGAGCAGCTTGCGCAGCGCCTCGCTGTCGGCTCCGCCGGGGCGCTCGATCAGGTCGCACAGCGCCATCGTGCGCAGCGCCGAGTCGTTGTCCGGGTCGAGGCGCAGCCCAGCCTTGCACAGGTCGCGCGCCTTGCCCAGCTTCAGCGCGCGCAGCATCACGCGCGCGTAGGCGGCATAGAGATCGGGCCAGTCAGGGCGCTCGTGCAGCAGCGCGAGCGCGAGCTCTTCGGCGTCGACGAGTTCGCCGTCCTCGGTGAGCAACCACAGTATCAGCAGCCTGGCGCCCAAATGGCCGGGTTCGATCTGCAGCACGCGACCCAGCGTGCTGCGCGCCGCGCGGTGGTCGTTCGCCTGCGCTTCCGCGCGGGCCGCCTGGAACAGCAGGTCAGGGTGCTGCGGGTCGGCCGCCAGCGCCGCGCGCAAGGTATCTCTTGCAAGCGACACGCGGCCACGGTCGAGCAGCTCGGACACCTGCCGGGCACGCTGATCGGACGAAGGGATGTCCAGGTCCACGCTGATATTCCTCAGGTCATCCAGACTGCCAAGGCCGCATCGCAGGCCCACCCGAGGACGATCAACCCGATCGTCACCCTCCACGATCGCGGCCGCACCAGCCCCAGCATGTCGGTGCTGCGCTGCTCGCGCCGGTGGCGCAGCAGCGCGAGCAGGAAGACCGCGAGCGCCGCCAGCCGCTGCACGATCGTCAACGCACCCGAACCCAGCCAGTCCGTCAACTCGCTCTTGAGCGCGAGGCCCACGCTGGCCGAGCGCGCAAAGGCAATCCAGCCGACGCACAGCGCGAGAGCGAGCGCAAGCCAGACCGCGTCGCGGGACATCCGCCCGAGGCGCCAGGTGTTGATCGCGAATAGGCCCGTCGCCGCGATCGGCCCGCCGAAGAACGCAGTCAGCATTGCGGCCTGATTGCCGTAGGGGGCGGCGGCCATGTCGGCGGGCCGGCTCAGGCTGGGGCGCAGCAAATCTTCGAGAGTGGACGGCATCGGGTTCCTGAAGCTGCGAACAGAAGGGCGACGTCGCGCGTCGCGCCTTGCAAAAACTTTAGCATGCGCCTCCCGGCCAGCGGCCGCGCGCCCACAGCACGAGCGCCGCGCCGATCAGCCCACCCCACTAGTCCACCGGCGCGCCGCAGCACCAGCGCTTGTGCCATGGCACATGGGCCGGGTCGAAATGCGCCCAACCGTAGGCCGGGTTGATCAGGAACCACAGAAAGTCCTCGACGACCCAGAACAGCATAAGGCCCGCCAGCGCGAGCAGCAGGTCCCGCCGGTGCCAGCGGCCGTTGAACGCGAGCGGCGAGAAGAACATCAGCGCCATGAAGCTGAACACCCACGCGTGGTAGCCGGTGAGCGCGCGGCCGCCCCAGAAGATGTCGAGAAGCCAGTGGCTCTCGATGCGCCAGGTCGGCAGTGCCGCGGCCCAGCCGGCCGCGCCCTCGATCTGGATCTCGACTTTGGCGAAGAAGAACGCCATCAGCGCGATCCACGCGAGATAGACCGCCGAGCGACGAACGTTCACGTCGGCTCGCCCAGCACGTGCCGCAGCACCGCGCGCGCCGCGTGCGGGCTGCCGAGCGCGCAGCTCGCGGCGGCCATCGCTGCGAGCTTGGGCGCATCCGCCATCAGGCGCGCGATCTATCTTGTACTCCAGGCCAATTGCGTCGTAAGCCAGCCACGCCGCGCCGGCCTCGATCAGAAAGCCGGCGTTATGTTCTTCCTGGCCGGGGATCGGCGAGATCAGCAGCATCGGTTTGCCCATTGCCATGCACTCCGACACTGTCAACCGGCCCGGTTTCGTGACGACCAGATCGGCACCGGACATCAGCGTGTGCATCTCGTTGGTGAAGCCGATTGTGAGGAGTCGACCGGCTTGGCGCTGCGCGAGCGCGTCGAGCGCCGTTTTCGCCTTGGCGTTGCGGCCCGTTACCGCGATCACCTGCAACGCGCTGTCCAGCGCCAGCACGCGTTCGACCATGCTGGGCAGGTCGCCGACACCGGCACCGCCCGAGACCATCAGCACCACCGGGCGCGTTGGATCGAGGCCGGGCACCCTGGCCGGGACTTCGGCGAAGCCCGGGATCACCGGAATGCCGGTCACGTGAATCAGCTCCGCCGGGATGCCGCGCGCGCAGCCGGAACGCCACCTCTTCGGTCGCCGCGAAGTAGCCCGCCATGCCGGGCACCAGCCACATGTTGTGCAGGTCGTAGTCGGTGACCTGCAACGACACCGGGCATGCGATGCGGCCGCGATTGCGCTCGCGCATCAGCAGCTCGGCCGGCAGGAAGTGCGTGCAGATCACCGCATCCGGTTGCACGCGCCTGACCTCGCGCAGCAGCGCGAGCGCGCTCAGGCGTTCGATGCCGCGGCGCAGGCGCTGCGAGGTCGCGGTGTGCGGTGTCGCATCGGAACGCTGATGCAGATAGGACCAGACCTCGGGCGCGCGCGTCACGAGCCGGGCATACCCATCCGTGTAGAGCTTGCGAAAGCCGCTCGCAACGAAGTCCATGGCGTCGATGTGCACGGCCGAGTCCGGGGCGAATGAGGGCATCGCCGCCGCTAGCGCCTGCGCGGCGCGCACGTGGCCGCTGCCGGCACTGACGCTGAGGATTAGCAGCCTTGTCATGCGCGCGTCAGTAACCGCGCGCCCGGTCGACGATGTGCGGGGGCGGCTCGCCGCGCCGCACGCAGCGCAGGCCGGCGACGAACTGCGCCGCGATCGTCTCGGGTAAGGATTGCGCCGCAATGTGCGGCGTGATCGTGATGCCGGGCACCGTCCACAGCGGGTCGTCGCCAGACATCGGTTCGTTGCGCTGCACGTCGAGCGCCGCACCGGCGAGGTGGCCGCAGGTGACGGCGGCGATCAAGTCGGGCTCGACCACGTGCGCGCCGCGCGCGATGTTGATCAGGTAGCAGCCACTTTGCATCGACGCAAAGGCACGCGCATCGAGCAGACTGTCGGTTTGCGCGGTCAGCGGCAGGGCGCAGACGACGAAGTCGGCGCCCGCGAGCGCGGCGTCGAGTGGCGTTGCGCTGCTGCGGCTCCAACCCTGCACCGCAAAGCCGACGGCGCCGAGCAAGCGCGCCACTGCGGCGCCCATCGTGCCCATGCCGAGCACTGCGACGCGGCTGCGCACTGCGGCCACCGGCTGGCGCCGCCACGCACGCTCGATCTGTTGCGCCTCGTAGCCGACCAGCCCGCGTGCATGCCGCAACGCCATCATCACGACGAACTGCGCGATGCCTTCGGCCTGCTCGGTATCGACGATGCGCGAGACCGCCACGTGTGCTGCGAGGTCAGGCACGAGCAGCTTTTCGACGCCGGCCGCGACCGAACAGACCCACTTCAGATTCGGCAAACGGCCCGCCACGCCGGCAGGCAAACGCCATCCGAGCACGACCTCGACCTCGGCGAGTTCGGCGTCGCTAATGTCACGCCGGTATTCAATCACCTGCGCGTCGGGCGCGAGTGCGTGAATCGCCTTCGTGAAGTAGCCGGCGGGCATTGGATCGGTCAGCAGCAGTGTTTTCATGATGAGGCTCAGGCCAGCAGGCCTTGCGAGACGGTGGGGTAGCACAAGCGCAAGCGCAGTTCGCGCTTGAGCCGTGCGTTGCTCAGGCGGCGTGATTCGCCCATGAAACTGAGCTGCATCGTCGACAGCTCGGTGCGCGCTTGCTCGAGGCTCACGCGCCTCGGCCTCGGCATACCACAAAGGTCCGCGGCGAGGTCGAAATAGTCGCCCATCTTAAGCGCGCTGTCGTCGCACACGTGCAGCACTCGCTGCGGCGCGCCGCGGTGCAGCGCGGCCACGCACGCACCCGCCAGGTCGTCGGCGTGGATGTGGTTGGTGAAGACATCGAACTCGGGCGCGAGCACTGGCGTGCCGCGCGCCAAGCGCTCGCGCGGATGGCCGCCGACGCGGTCGCTCGCGTAGATGCCGGGGACGCGCAGCAGCGTCACGCGCGCGCCGAACGCGCGGCCGTACCAGCGCAGGCGTCGCTCGGCATCGACGCGGCGGCGCGCGCGCTCGGTTGCGGGATTCACGCCGCGCGTCTCGTCGATGACCGCGCCGCCGCAGTCGCCGTACACGCCGCTTGTGCTGGCGTAGACGATGCGCTGCACGCGGCGCTTGCGTGCGAGCGCATGCAGCAGGTTCGCGGTGCGCGGATCGGTCGTGCCTTGCGTCGGTGGTGGTGCGAGATGCAGCACCGCATCCGCAAGGCCCGCCAGTCGCGCAAGCGTAGCGGGTTGGTCCAGATCGCCGACCAGCGCTTGGATGCCGGCCACACGCAGCTCGGCAACGCGCGCCGCGTTCGATGTCAGCGCCAGCAGATGCCAGCGCCCGCGCAGCAAGGCGGCGACACGCATGCCGATGTCGCCGCACCCGACGATCAGCAGCGTCGGCCGCTTGAAGTGCCCGGGTCGGTCGATCACGAGGGGAATGAATGTGCAGGCAAAATCACGGGTCGAGTTTAAGAGAGCAGCGTTCATGTCCTTCACCGTCACAGTGCAGCCCAGCGGCCGCGTCTTCAGCGTCGCCCGCGACGAGCCCATCCTTAGCGCCGCGATCCGCCAGGGTGTGGGCCTGCCTTATGGCTGCAAGGACGGCGCGTGCGGCTCGTGCAAGAGCCGGTTGATCGAAGGCCGTGTCATCCACGGCGTGCATCAGAGCAAGGCACTGAGTGCCGAGGAAGAAGCCGCGGGCTGGATCCTCACGTGCCAGGCCGCGGCCCAGACGGATGTCGTCGTCGAGGCGCGCACCGTGCCCGGCGCCGGCGAATTCGCGATCCGCAAGATGCCCACGCGCGTGACCAGCATCGCTCGGCCCGCGCCCGACGTCGCGATTCTGCAGATGCAGTTGCCGGCGAACGACCAACTGCAGTACCACGCCGGCCAGTACGTCGAGTTCATCCTGCGCGACGGCTCGCGCCGCAGCTACTCGATGGCGAATGCGCCGCACACGCAGCAAGACAAGCCCGGCATCGAGCTGCACCTGCGGCATCTGCCCGGCGGCAAGTTCACCGACCACGTGTTCAGCGCAATGAAGGAGAAAGACATCCTGCGCATGGAAGGACCGTTCGGCAGCTTCTTCCTGCGCGAGAGCAACAAGCCGATGATCCTGCTCGCCTCAGGCACCGGCTTTGCACCAATCAAGGCCATCATCGAACACCTGGAGCACAGCAAGAGCGAGCGAAACGCCGAGCTGTACTGGGGATGCCGCAGCAAGGCCGACCTGTACCTGCACGACTGGGCGCTCGGGGCCGCGGCTTCGATGCCCAACCTGCGCTACATCCCGGTGCTCTCCGAGCCCAAGCCCGAAGACGCGTGGACCGGCCGCACCGGCTTCGTCCACCAGGCCGTGATGCACGACCACACGAGTCTGATGAACCACCAGGTCTATGC
>JANYBE010000200.1 GCA_025360945.1 Rhizobacter sp.
CGCTGAAGATCTGTTTGTGCACAATATTTCGACGGGCGCATCCAACGACTTCGAACGCGCCACCAAAATTGCGCGCGATATGGTCACGCGCTACGGTATGTCGGACAAACTCGGGCCGATGGTCTACGCCGAGAACGAGGGCGAAGTCTTCCTGGGCCGCTCGGTCACCAAGACGACGACGATGTCGGAAGAGACGATGCGCAAGGTCGACTCGGTGATCCGCCGCATCATCGACGAGCAGTATTCGATTGCGCGCAAGCTGATCGAGGACAACCAGGACAAGATGCACGCGATGGCCTCGGCGCTGCTCGAATTCGAGACGATCGACGCGGACCAGATCGATGACATCATGGCCGGCAAGCCGCCGCGGCCGCCTAAGGACTGGACGCCGCCGCCGGCCAAGCCGGTGGCCGGTGTGCCGCCGGTCACGCCGGGCAGCGCGCCGGCTGCGGCGTAACGCTTCGCGAGAGACGACGGCGGGGGCCCCCTGCGGGGCCCCTTTGTCGTGCGCTTATGTTCTGGCAGACCACCCGCTTTCGCATCGATCTGCGGCGCCCGCAGGTGATGGGCATCGTCAACGTTACGCCCGATTCGTTCTCGGACGGCGGGCGGCTGGCCGGCACTATGGCCGCGATCCGGCACTGCGAACAGTTGCTCGCGCAGGGCGCGGACATCCTCGACATCGGTGGCGAATCGACTCGTCCCGGTGCGGCGCCAGTGTCGTTGGACGAGGAACTGGCCCGCGTGCTTCCGGTGCTCGACGCCGCGCTGACACTGGGCTGCCCGGTCTCGATCGACACGAGCAAGCCCGCGGTCATGCGCGCGGTACTGGCGCGCGGCGCCGACATAGTCAACGACATCAATGCACTGCAGACGCCGGGTGCGCTCGACGCGCTGGCCAGGCATTCGAGCTGCGGCATCTGCTTGATGCACATGCGCGGTGATCCGCGGACGATGCAGCGGTGGCCGCAGTACGACGACGTGCTGCGCGAAGTCGGCGAGTTTCTCGAGGAGCGGCTGCGCGCCTGCCTTGCGCGCGGCGTGGAGATCGAGCGCATCGTGCTCGACCCGGGCATCGGCTTCGGCAAGAGCGTGGCCCACAACCTCGATCTGTTGCGTCGGCAGCGCGAGCTGCTGAGCTTGGGTCGGCCGCTGCTCGTCGGATGGTCGCGTAAATCCACGCTCGGTGCGATAACCGGTCGCGACATCTCGCAACGCCAGGCCGCGAGCGTGGCTGCGGCGCTCGCGGCGGTGCAGTCAGGTGCGTGCATCGTGCGCGTGCACGATGTCGCGGCCACGATCGATGCGCTGAAGGTTTGGGCGGCGGCTGGTCTGGCGCGGGGATAATCCGCAGCCTTGGCGCAGGGAGACACATACATGAGCAGAGCGTATTTCGGCACCGACGGCATTCGCGGCACGGTCGGGCAGGCCCCCATCACCCCGGACTTCATGCTGCGCCTAGGCCACGCCGTCGGGCGTGTGCTGCGCAGCGGCGAGACGAAGCCCACCGTGTTGATCGGCAAGGACACGCGCATCTCGGGCTACATGATCGAGTCGGCGCTGGAAGCCGGCTTCGCTTCGGCCGGCGTCGACGTGCTGCTGACCGGTCCGCTGCCCACGCCGGGGGTTGCCTACCTGACGCGCGC
Source organism: Rhizobacter sp. (assembly GCA_025360945.1). Lineage (GTDB taxonomy): Bacteria > Pseudomonadota > Gammaproteobacteria > Burkholderiales > Burkholderiaceae_C > LMDS01. The sequence continues at coordinate 1,647 of JANYBE010000200.1, forward strand.
GCTGCGCCTGAACCTCGGCGTGGTCATCAGCGCGTCACACAACCCGTTCGGCGACAACGGCATCAAGTTCTTCTCGGCACGTGGCGAGAAGCTGTCCGACGCGTGGGAGCAGCAAGTTGAGGCCACGCTCGAAGAGCCCCCGCAATGGGTCGATTCGGCGAGGCTGGGCAAGGCCAGACGCATCGACGATGCGCGCGGCCGCTACATCGAATTCTGCAAGGGCACGTTCGGTAGCGAGCTGTCGCTGAAAGGCCTGAAGATCGTCGTCGATGCGGCCCACGGTGCGGCCTACCATGTCGCACCCGATGTCTTCCACGAGCTCGGCGCCGAGGTCATCGCGATCGGCTGCAGCCCAAACGGCACCAACATCAACGCCGGCTTCGGTGCCACCGCGCCGGCGGCGCTGGTCGCCGCGGTCAGGCAGCACGGCGCGCACTATGGCGTCGCTCTCGATGGCGACGCAGATCGGCTGCAACTCGTTGATGCGGCAGGTCGCCTCTACAACGGCGACGAGCTGCTCTACGTGATGGTCGCCGATCGCCTGGTGCAAGGCCAGCCGGTGCCCGGTGCGGTCGGCACGCTGATGACGAACATGGCAGTCGAGCTTGCGCTACGCGAGCGCGGCGTCGAGTTTGTGCGGGCGAAGGTCGGCGACCGCTACGTGCTTGAAGAGCTCGCTGCGCGCGGCTGGCAGCTCGGCGGCGAGGGCTCGGGCCATTTGCTCGCGCTCGACAAGCACACGACTGGCGACGGCATCGTCAGCGCGCTGCTGGTGCTGCAGGCGGCGAGCCGCACCGGTCGCTCGCTGGCCGAACTTCTGGCCGATGTGGCGCTGTTTCCGCAAACGCTGATCAATGTGCGCTTGAAGCCCGGCAGCGATTGGAAGACCAACGCTGCGCTCGCGCAGGCGCAGGCCGATGTGACGCGCGAGCTCGGCAACGGCGGCCGCGTGCTTATCCGCCCATCCGGCACCGAGCCGGTGGTGCGCGTGATGGTCGAGGCGCGCGACGCGGCCCAGGCGCGGCGTTGCGCCGAACGGATGGCCGATACGCTGCGCTGAAGAACCCGTCGCCCGCGTTGTTCAGTTCAGCGCGGGGGCATAAGCACCTTGTCGACAATGTGGACGACGCCGTTCGTGGCGCGCACATCGGCGGTGGTGACCACCGCCTCGTCGGCTGTCACGAACGCCCCGGAACGATAGAGCGAGAGCTCGCCGCCTTGTACTGTCTTGATCGACCCGTTCTTTATGTCCACCGAGGTCAGCAAGCCCGCTACGACGTGGTAGTTCAGCAGCGCCGTCAGGCGCACCTTGTCCTTACCCAGCGCATCGACCATGGCCGGCGGAGCCGCCTTGAATGCCTCGTCGTTCGGGACGAAGACGGTGAACGGGCCGGCACCTTGCAACGTCTCGGTCAGGCCTGCTTCGTTGATCAGCCGGGTTGCGGTCGTGAGTTGCGGATTCGCGGCAATTGTCTGCGCGACGGTCGTGGTCGCTGGGGTGGTGGCACAGGCGCTCATCAGCAGCGCGGCGGTCAATGGGGCGAGTGTCATCCAGGTGCGTCTTTGCATGGGGTCTCCGGGGGAAGTTGCGATTGGCGCCAGCTTATGCAGGGTTTATGACAACGCCGTGAATGGCATGTGACAACGCGGCCGGCGCTGTCACAGTCTTGTCACACGCCGTGCCTAGAGTCGCGATCATTCAGATTCATCACCATGAAAGGTGTGCCCGTGAAGATATCCCTCGCTCGTTCCGCCGCCTTGATCGCCACTCTTGGCGCTACCACCGCCTTCGCACAAGACGTGACCGGCGCCGGTGCCTCGTTCCCCGCCCCGGTCTACGCCAAATGGGCCGATGCCTACAACAAGGCGACTGGCGCGCGCATTAACTATCAGTCGGTTGGCTCCGGTGCCGGCATCAAGCAGATCAATGCGAAGACCGTCGACTTCGGTGCCTCCGATGCACCGCTGAAAGATGACGAGCTTGCCAAGAGCGGCCTGGTCCAGTTTCCGACCGTGATCGGCGGCGTGGTGCCAGTCGTCAACATCAAAGGCATCGCCCCAGGCCAGCTCAAACTGACGGGCCAGGTTCTCGGCGACATCTATCTTGGCAAGATCACGAAGTGGAACGACGCCGCACTGACCGCGCTGAACCCGGGCGTCGCGCTGCCCGACGCGGCAATTGCACCGGTGCGCCGCGCCGACGGTTCGGGCACGAGCTTCAACTTCACCAACTATCTGTCCAAGGTCAACGCCGAATGGAAGTCCAAGGTTGGCGAAGGCACGGCGGTGAACTGGCCGACCGGCGCGGGCGGCAAGGGCAACGAAGGCGTTTCGGCCTTCGTGCAGCGCCTGCCGAACTCGATTGGCTACGTGGAGTATGCGTATGCCAAGCAGAACAAGATGGCCTACACCATGTTGAAGAACGAGGCGGGCACGTTCGTCGCTCCGGACGAGCTGACTTTCAAGGCCGCTGCCGCCAATGCTGACTGGAAAAAGACCTTCTACCAGGTGCTGACGAACCAGCCGGGCAAGGATTCGTGGCCGATCACCGCCGCCACCTTCATCCTGATGCACAAGGTGCAGGACAAGCCGGCCAACGCCACCAACACGCTGAAGTTTTTCGACTGGGCCTATGGCAGCGGCGACAAGATGGCCGTGGATCTGGACTACGTGCCGATGCCCGACTCGGTCAAGGCGCTGGTGCGCAAGCTCTGGAGCGACAACATCAAGGATGCAGCGGGCAAGACAGTGGCGTCGCAGTAAACCCGTCTTTGGGCACCTGAGGAGGGACACAACGTGGCCGCTACACTCCCCGCGACACCGTACAACGAACCCGCGAAGATGGACCGCACCCAGTCGCAGGGGCGCCCGCCCGCCAAGCGCCGCGTCGCGCCGTGGGCCGACACCTTGTTCTCGCTCCTGGCCCACAGCGCGGCGTGGCTGACACTCGCGCTGCTCGCCGGCATCATCATCTCGCTTGTCATCGGTGCCGCACCGGCGATCCGAGAGTACGGCCTGTCGTTCTTGTGGACCAGCGACTGGGACCCGGTGCAGAACAAGTACGGCGGTCTGGTGATGATCTACGGCACGCTGGTCACGTCGCTGATCGCACTGCTGATCGCTGTGCCGGTGAGCTTTGGCATCGCGTTGTTCCTGACTGAGCTCTCGCCTGGATGGCTGAAGCGCCCGCTGGGCACCGCGATCGAGCTACTCGCGGCGATCCCCTCCATCGTCTACGGCATGTGGGGTCTGCTGGTGTTCAGCCCGCTGCTGTCGAGTTACGTGCAGCAGCCGCTGCAGTCGCTGTTCGGCGGGGTGCCTTACCTCGGCGCGCTGTTCTCCGGACCGCCGGTCGGCATCGGGCTTCTGTCGGCCGGCATCATCCTGGCGATCATGATCATCCCGTTTATCGCCTCGGTGATGCGCGACGTGTTCGAGGTCACGCCGCCGCTGCTGAAGGAGTCGGCCTACGGTCTGGGTTCGACCACCTGGGAAGTCATGTTCAAGGTCGTGTTGCCGTACACCAAGACCGGCGTCGTCGGCGGCGTGATGCTCGGCCTCGGCCGCGCGCTCGGCGAGACGATGGCCGTGACCTTCGTGATCGGCAACCAGAACCAGCTCAACTCGGCCTCGCTGTTCGAGGCCGCCAACAGCATCACCTCGGCGCTCGCGAACGAGTTCGCCGAGGCCGGTGAGGGCTTGCACCAGGCTTCGCTGATCTACCTCGGGCTGGTGCTGTTCTTCATCACCTTCGTCGTGCTCGCCTGCTCGAAGCTTTTGCTTGCGCAGCTGAAGAGGGGCGAAGGCGCGCGCGCATGAACACGGCGACAATGACCGCACAGGCCGCCGCGCTGCACGCCTCGCGCGCCGGCAAGCACGCCAAGCGCAAACGCGTCAACGCCATCGCGCTGACGCTGTCGCTGGCGGCAATGGCGTTCGGCCTATTCTGGTTGATCTGGATTCTGGTCGAGACGTTGCGGCTCGGTATCGGCGGGTTGAGTCTGTCGCTGTTCACGCAGATGACCCCGCCGCCGCAGTCCGAGGACGGCGGTCTTGCAAACGCGATCTTCGGCTCGGTGACGATGGTCACGCTGGCCACGGCGATCGGCACGCCGATTGGCATCCTGGCCGGCATCTACCTTGCCGAGTACGGCCAGAAGACCTGGCTGGGCAGCGTCACGCGCTTCATCAACGATATCCTGCTCGCGGCGCCGTCGATTGTCGTCGGACTGTTCATCTACTCGGTGGTCGTCGCGCGCATGAAGAGCTTCTCGGGCTGGGCCGGCATTCTGGCGCTCGCGCTGATTGTCATCCCGGTCGTGATCCGCACGACCGAGAACATGCTGTCGCTGATCCCGAATGCGCTGCGCGAAGCGGCCTACGCGCTGGGCACGCCGAAGTGGAAGGTCATCATGACGGTGACCTTGAAGTCGGCGCGAGCCGGTGTACTCACCGGCATCCTGCTGGCGCTTGCGCGCATCGCCGGCGAGACCGCGCCGCTCTTGTTCACCGCGCTGTCGAACCAGTTCTGGACCAGCGACCTGAGCGCGCCTATGGCCAGCCTGCCGGTCACGATCTTCAAATTTGCGATGAGCCCGTACGAGAACTGGCAGAAGCTGGCGTGGGCCGGCGTCTTCCTGATCACGATCGGCGTGCTGGTGCTGAACATTCTCGCGCGCATCTTTCTGCGCAACCGTCATTGAGGCCCATCATGGACACCAAAGTCAATC
>JANYBE010000263.1 GCA_025360945.1 Rhizobacter sp.
TCGTCAAGGGCATCAACTTCGTCAACCTGCGCGACGCCGGCGATCCGGTGGAGGTCGCGCGCCGCTATGACGGCGAGGGCGCGGACGAACTCGCGTTCCTCGACATCCGCGCCAGCATCGAGACGCGCAGCCTGCTCTACGACATGATCGAGGCGGTCGCCGACCAGGTGTTCATCCCGCTCACGGTCGGCGGGGGCGTGCGCACGGTCGAAGACGTGCGGCGCCTGCTCAACGCAGGCGCCGACAAGGTCAGCTTCAACTCGGCAGCGATCGCCAACCCGCAGGTGATCCGCGACGCCTCGCGCAAGTACGGTGCACAGTGCATCGTCGTCGCGATCGATGCGAAGGCGCGCGCCGACGGGAGTGGATGGGAGGTGTACTCGCACGGTGGCCGCAAGAACACCGGACTCGATGCGGTCGCGTGGGCACGGCAGATGACCGAGCACGGCGCCGGCGAGATCCTGCTGACGAGTATGGACCGCGATGGCACCAAGATCGGCTTTGACCTCGCGCTGACGCGCGCGGTCAGCGATGCGCTCAGCGTACCGGTGATCGCCTCGGGGGGTGTCGGGGCGCTCGAGCACCTGTCCGACGGCATCCGCATCGGCGGCGCCGACGCGGTTCTGGCCGCGAGCATCTTCCACTACGGCGAGTTCACCGTTGGTCAGGCCAAGGCGTTGCTCGCACGCGACGGCATTCCGGTGCGTCAGTGACGGCCCCACCGCGGCGCGAGCTGCCGCGCGAGGTGCGCATCATCGGCGGGCTGTGGAAGCGCAGCAAGCTGCACGTGGCCGATTTGCCGGGACTGCGACCGACACCGGACCGCGTGCGCGAGACGCTGTTCAACTGGCTCGGGCAAGACATCAGCGGCTGGCGCTGCCTTGATGCCTTCGCCGGCTCTGGCGCACTCGGCTTCGAGGCCGCGTCGCGCGGCGCTGATCAGGTCGTTCTGCTGGAGCGCGATCGCCGGCTTGCCACCAAGCTCGATGAGGCCAGGGTGCGCCTGAAGGCCGAGAAGCTGCGCGTTGAGGCCGTCGATGCGATGGCGTGGATGGCGCGCTGCGCGCCGGACACTTTCGAGCTCGTTTTCATCGACCCGCCGTTCAATCTGCCGCTGGTGGAGCCAGCGCTCGCGGCGGCGAGGCGACTGGTCGTGCCGCAAGGCTTCATCTACGTCGAGTCCGCACAGGCTCTGGCCCCCGAGCCGCTGGCAGCTCAAGGGCTGGTCCTGCACCGCCAGGGTCACGCGGGCGCGGTGCATTTCCACCTGTTGCAACGCGTGAACATCGCGTGACCGGCCGCGGCTACACTGCGGCCGAACTCACCGTCCGGAGCGCGCCTTGACCTCGACGACCCGCCTGACCGCTGTCTACCCCGGCACCTTCGATCCGATGACGCTGGGTCATGAGGACCTGATGCGCCGCGCCAGCCGTTTGTTCGAACGGCTGATCGTCGCGGTCGCGGCCGGGCATCACAAGCGCACAATGTTCACGATCGCCGAGCGGCTGGACATCGCGACCGAGCTCGCTGCGAAGTACCCGAATGTCGAAGTGATGGCGTTTCGCGGGCTGCTGCGCGACTTCGTCGTCGGCAATGGCGCCAAGGTCGTCGTGCGGGGCCTGCGCGCAGTGAGCGACTTCGAATACGAATTCCAGATGGCCGGCATGAACCGCCAGCTGATGCCCGAAGTCGAAACCATGTTCCTCACGCCAGGCGACCGCTACCAGTTCGTTTCGGGCACATTCGTGCGCGAGATTGCCACTCTGGGCGGTGATGTCTCAAAGTTCGTGTCACCGTCGGTGCTCGATCGGCTGCGCGACCGCGTGAAATCGACCGGCGACTGAGAGTTCTCCATGGCCCTGCTCATCACCGATGAGTGTATCAACTGCGACGTCTGCGAGCCAGAGTGCCCGAACCAGGCGATCTCGATGGGCGTGGACTTCTACGAAATCGCGCCTGACAAATGCACCGAGTGCGTCGGCCATTTCGATGTGCCGCAGTGCGTGCAGGTCTGCCCGGTGGATTGCATCCCGGTGAACCCCGCGCACATCGAGAGTCAAGAGACCTTGTGGGCCAAGTACCGGCGCTTGCAGCAGGAAGCTAAGGCGGCCCCAACGGCCGATGCCTGAGTCGCGCGGCTCGGGGCTTGAACTACCTGATCTTGGCCGCGCGGACGACTTTCGCTGCCTTCGGACGGGGTGACTTTGGGACGCGCGCCTGAGTAGCATCCGAGGCGAGGCGAGGCGAGCCAGCTGCCCGCTGAGCCGATTGTCGCTAGTAGTAGTGGCCGCGCGTCCAGACGTTGCGCATCGGTGCGCGCGTCGTTCACATCGACGGGCCTGGCCTGCCGGCAAGGGCGGCTTCGAATACGCGCTGCCGCAACGGTAGACCTCCTGTTGCGCAGTCCCCGTCAACGTTCATAGGCATAGCATCAGCATGACGATCGGGATCATGTCGGCTCCTTGGGCGTGTCCGGATCGGGCTTGGGGGGCCTTGGCCGCGGCGGTTTCGCGTGCACTTTCATCAGGGCTCGCTCCATGTCGCCTTCGAACATCAGCGGCAGCGCGCCCACCGATTGCGCGATGCTCTTGTCTATCGCTTCGCGATGCTCGGCGAGCGGTTTGCGCAGCACGTAGTTCACGACCTCGGCCTTCACGCCCGGGTGGCCGATGCCCAGCCGCAGGCGCCAGAAGTCGGCGCTGCCGAGCTGTGCCTCGATGTCTCTGAGCCCATTGTGGCCGGCGTGGCTGCCGCCGAGCTTCATCTTCACCTGGCCGGGCATCAGATCGAGCTCGTCGTGCGCGACGAGGATCTCGTTGGGCTCGATCTTGAAGAAGCGTGCCAGCGCTGCCACCGACTTGCCCGCGAGATTCATGAACGTCATCGGCTCCAGCAGCCAGACCGGCCCTTCGGCGAGGCCGGCCCGCGCCGCCAGGCCGAAGTAGCCGCGCTCGGGTGCTAGGTTCACGCGCAGCGTGCGCGCGACCTCGTCGATGAACCAGAATCCGGCGTTGTGCCGCGTCGCTTGGTATTCGGGGCCGGGGTTACCCAGGCCGACAAGGAGTCGAATCATGGCGGGAATTATCGTGTCAGTGCGCGCACGGGCCTTACTACGCCGTTGGCCCAAGTCTGTAACAGGGCTGGAAAAGGCAAGAGACACACTTTCGAGGGCGCCGCGGCCCGCAGTGAGACCTGGCCAGCCTCGACCGAAACATCACCGGCTACGACTCGGCAATCGACCCCGCCGGCACCCAGCCGGTCAACGCCTTCAAGGACCGTTACGGTCCCCGCGACGCCCTGCGCACGAGTCTTGTTGGGGCGCTTCCCAAAGAAGCCTGGTCAGCCGTGACCCCCGGTCCGAGCCGACGGTGGTCCTCCCGAAACGCGGTCTCGACCACGTAGTCGTGCAGGTACTTGCATGAGATGAGCCACCCCGTAGGTCGGGGTAGAGGGCCGGAAATCACTGCGCGGAGGGCTCTAACAGGCCCAAACCTGCGCCGATATTGGGCTGCAGCCGGTTCTTGGGCCAGCAGCGTAGTAAAACCCGCGCGCACGAGAGAAGCCCCGCCGCCGTGGGGCTTCGCATCACCCATGGGGGTGGGCCGAACTTACTTCTTGTTCTGCTTCTCGGTCTTCTTGGCCTTGGTCTTCTCCGCGGGGGCGGCGACGACCACCGGTGCGGCGACGACTTCTTCTTCAGCTGCCTGGGCTGAAACCGAGACGATTACTGGGTTCGGCTTGCCCTGGGTCATGACCTTGATGCCGTCGGCGAGCTTGATGTCGTTGACGTGCAGGGTCTGGCCCTTGGCCAGCGTTCCCAGGTCGACAGTAAGGAACTCCGGCAGTTGCGAGGCCAGGCACGAGATGCGCAGCTCGGTGACGACGTGGTTTACGACGCAGCTGTCGGTCTTGACCGCGGGCGAGTTTTCTTCGTTGATGAAGTGCAGCGGCACCTTCTTCACGACCTTGGTCGTGGCGTCGACGCGCTGGAAGTCGATGTGCAGCACGATCGGGCGGAACGGGTGCATCTGGTAGTCACGCAGCAACACTTGTTCGCTCTTTCCCGCCAGCTCCATCTCGAGGATGGACGAGTGGAAGGCTTCCTTTTTCAGCGCGAAGAACAGGGCGTTGTGATCGAGTTCGATCATGGCCGGTGTGCCCGCACCATAAACGATGCCAGGTACCTTTTGCGCATTGCGCAGGCGGCGGCTCGCTCCGGTCCCCTGCAACGTGCGCTCGAAAGCGGTGAATTTCATGTGTAGCTCCAAAATTTGAAGGCCCGCGACCAGGCTCTTCGGTGATGACGAGGCAAGACGCCTCTGCCGAGCCGACCCCGACGGGGCCTGCCCAGGTTCTAGAAGTTCGCGTTTTGCTCCGCGAACAGTGACGTGACCGACTCGCCGTCGGAAATACGTCGGATGGTTTCGGCAAACAAGAACGCGACCGACAGCTCGCGCACCTTCTTGCAGTTCTTGACGTCCGAGCTTTGCGGGATGGTGTTGGTGATGACGACCTCGTCGAGCTGCGAGCCCTTGATGCGCTCGAGCGCCGGGCCCGAGAACACCGCGTGCGTGCAGTAGGCGAACACGCGCTTCGCGCCGCGCTCCTTCAGCACCTCGGCAGCCTTGACCAGGGTGCCGGCGGTGTCGGTCATGTCGTCCATGATGACGCAGGTGCGGCCGTCGATGTCGCCGATCACGTTCATTACTTCGGAGACGTTGGCCTTCGGGCGCCGCTTGTCAATGATGGCCAGGTCACAATTGAGCTGCTTGGCCAGCGCGCGCGCACGCACCACACCGCCGACGTCGGGCGAGACGACGACTAGGTCGTCGTAGCGCTTGCTCTGCAGGTCGGACAGCAGCACCGGCGACGCGTAGATGTTGTCGACCGGGATGTTGAAGAAGCCCTGGATCTGGTCGGCGTGCAGGTCCATCGTCAGCAGCCGCTCGACGCCCACGGCTTCGAGCATGTTGGCCACGACCTTGGCGCTGATGGGCACGCGAGTGGAGCGCGGGCGGCGGTCCTGGCGCGCATAGCCGAAATACGGGATCACCGCAGTGACGCGACGGGCCGAGGCGCGCTTGAGTGCATCGACCATGATGCACAGCTCCATCAGGTTCTCGTTCGTCGGCGCACAAGTCGGCTGCACAACGAAGATGTCACGGGCGCGGACATTCTGATGGATCTCGATGTCGACTTCGCCGTCGGAGAAGCGCCCACAGCGCGCCTTGCCGAGCTCGACACCCAGGTGGGTCGCGATCTCCTGCGCGAGGGCGGGATTTGCGTTACCGGTGAACAGCAGGGTGTTGAAAAGCACGTTCGCTCCGTAGAAGCTCACCGGGACCATCTAGAAGAAGAAATTTGGCAGGGGAAGAAGGATTCGAACCTTCGCATGTCGGAATCAAAATCCGATGCCTTAACCAACTTGGCGACTCCCCTACACAGGTTCGCACTATCGAAGCTTGCACCCCGAAACTGCGCACCTCAACTCTTCAGCAGTCTGCCGACCACCCGACCAGCGGGTGCTCGCTCAAGCTGCGGCACATTCTGCCAGTCCAGCCC
>JANYBE010000277.1 GCA_025360945.1 Rhizobacter sp.
GAAGGCCGCAGGCACGTTCGGTACCCGCTCCAGCGCGCTGCTGGCCGGCGTGCAGGTTGAAGCCTGGTGGTGACTTGACTCCGATCCGGGCCGCGGCCCGGCATCAGCCCTGAAAAGCGCGGTCGCCGTTCGGTGACCGCGCCTTCTCGTGGCCCGAACGCGGATGTCGATCGAGCTGACGTGCGTTGGCAATCGCCGCAACAGAATCGAGGTGGCGCCGCTCAGAATGGCCCTGCCGGGGTCGCGCACGGATGAACCTAAATTCCTCAGTTACCTGGCACCGAGGGGGAGCAATCCGGGGCTTGGCCTGGGCGCGCAGAGCAATATTTGCTCGACGATGTAGTGCACGAGGGCGAACCATTTCTGCGATTTGGGCAACTGCGGTGCAGTGGCCTGAATGAGGCTCAGACCCCACCAGCAGCAGATCGCCGAATGCGACCGGCAGATCCAGGCCGTGCTGCCGCCGTTGGATCCCGATCGCCTCGCACCGCCACGACCCAAGACACCCAAGCGGGCCGGCGTCAACTCGCCCGACATCCCCCTGCTGCGCCAGATCCGCGCAGATGTGTGGCGGGCGCGACCTCATGCAACTGCCTGCTCAACTCCTGCGCTCGTGAATCGTTTGTAGCTTCTTCAGTCCGCACCCTTTGCTGTCGCTCGACGCGACCGACATCACCGCGGTGGTCCTATGTCCGAAAGACCCATTGAGGAATTGCTCCGCAATTCCTCAATGGCCTCTGTTTGCTTGACGGGGAAGACCTTTAAGCTTGACTTAAGCGGCGAGATAAGGGCGCAGCCTTGGGCGCGTCCGCTCGATGTTGGCCCGCCTACGTGCGTGCGCAAACGCGCAAACACCTGGGGCTTGACGCGAGATCCATTTAAAACCATAGTGGTTCCATTTTGGTTGGAGATGGAAATGCCCACGACGTTGACTCTAAAGAACATTCCGGACGACGTGTACGCGCGGCTGAAGACTTCTGCAGAAGCGCACCGGCGAAGCATGAACAGCGAGGCGATCGTCTGCCTTGAAGCTATGCTATTGCCGGCCAAGGTGGCGCCCACAGAGCGCCTGGCGCGAGCGCGTGCGTTGCGCGACACCCTGCCGCAGGGGAAATTTCGGGTGCGTGATATTGATGCCCTCAAGAGGGAAGGCCGTCAGTGATAGTGGTTGACTCCAACATCTTGGCGTATCTGTACTTGCCGGGTGACAGGACAGCAGCCGCTGAAGCACTGCTCGAGCAACAACCAGAATGGGCCGCGCCAGTTCTCTGGCGAAGCGAGTTTCGCAACATTCTTGCCGGGTACATGCGGCGAAAGACGATCACCTTTGACCAAGCGTGCAGCTTGCAAAGTGAAGCCGAAAGCCTGCTCGCTGGAGCTGAGTTCGAGGTGGACTCCAGTTCCGTCCTTGAGCTTGTGCGTGCCAGCGACTGCTCGGCGTATGACTGTGAATTCATCGCGCTCGCGATCAAGCTCAACACCAAGCTCGTGACGGTGGACAAGAAGCTGCTCCGAGAGTTCCCGACGCGGGCAGCGGTTCTTGCTGAGGGCTAACAACTCAAGCGAACCGCCGTAGGCGGGCGCCTTCGCTTTCGCCCTGAGGATTACCTGCTCGCTTTTCTCGAGGCACTGTGAGCGGGCAGACTATGCCGAACCGATCACCACACAGCCTACGGAGAATCCGGGGAGCAGCGAGCCCATTCGGCATAGTTCGGCGATCGGCGTAGACGGCCAAGCTCAACGGGCTCGATCGGCAGGCGTATCTGCGGGAAGTGCTGACACGCATCGCCGACTACCCCATCAACCGCATCGACGAGCTGCTGCCGTGGAACATTGGGAACATCGTGCTGCGCGACGAGGAGCAACGACAGCTCGCTCGCGCGATCGCCGCCTGAGCGCGGCGCATCGCGCTGCGGACACAAGGACGAAGGCGTGACCTCGCAAGCCGTCGATCCGGCGATGATCGAAGCGCTCGAGGGCGCAAGCAGCATGCAGCTCTACCAGCTCAAGGCACTCATCGAAACCATGCTGGCCGATCCGCGTCGAAGCATGACCGCGCGCGCGAGCCTGCATCTTGGACAGCCGGTGCAGTTCGTTGACTTGCGCGACGGCCAGATGCGCCGCGGCAAGATCATCGCCATGAAGGACACCCATGCGACGGTGCTCGAGCAAGGTACCAAGCGAACTTGGAAGATCCCCTTGCCTGGCGATGGCGATGGCGATGCAGGGCTACACCGAGGTCGAGCGCCGATCGGACCAAGCATACGAGCCACCGCCGGAGCCCGTCTCTACCGTGAGCGGCATACGTGCCATTCAACGCGGCGATACCGTCACCTTCGACGATCGTGACGGCCGCAACATCAGCGGCGCCGTCCTGCGCGTCAACCAACGCACCGCAACGATCGGCACGGGTGACGGCGGCGCTTGGCGCGCTCCGTTCCACGTCCTGCGGCACGCGCTTGACATCTGACGTCGCCGAACATCAGCCGGCGTCAAGAGGGCATTGAGACCGCGCTTACTGTATATCCATAGCTCGATCGCGATAAAAACCACCACGTCCAAGGTCGCCATGAGCCAGAAGAATTGCGACGCCACGAAACGATATGAAGTTGAGCTGGGCTTCATCGCCTCTGCCGGTCTGAGGAAGAAGGCGCTGATAGATCCTCGACGCCGAAAGCAGTCAGGCCCTGCATTGAGGCACTTTCCCTGCATCAATACAAGCGGTCGCGCGCGACCCTAAATTTGCACCTTCGTACCCAATTCGACCACGCGGTTCGGCGGCAGGTTGAGGAAGTCGGCCGCCGAGGAAGCGTTGCGATGCATGTTGGCGTACAGCTTCTCGCGCCACGGCGCCATGCCACTACCCAGGGTTGGAACAACGGTCGCACGCGACAGAAAATAGGACGTCGTCATCGGGTCGAGCACGATCCCCTGGGTGTGCAAGAGATCGAGGGCCGCCGGCACGTCGACATCGTTCTTGAAGCCAAAATTCAGTGTCACAACCCAGCACCCTGCGCACAGCATTTGCGCACTGGCGCGTTCGTTCGGAGGGATCCAAGGCACCTCGTGGGTGTTCACCGTCACGAACAGGTTTGATTCATGCAGCACGTGGTTGTGCTTCAAGTTGTGCAACAAGGCCGCCGGCGTCAGATCAGCCTCCCCGTTCATGAATACGGCGGAGCCGGGAGCGCGCATTGGCGGGTCAGCGAGCACGCTGTTCAGGAAGGGCTTGAGCTCGATGGCATCGGCACGCACGCTCTCCGCCAACAGTTCGCGGCCGCGCGCCCAAGTGACCATGCCGACGAAGACGATGGCTCCGATGACAAGCGGGAACCAGCCGCCGTCAACGATCTTCAACAGGTTGGCGAAGAAAAATGTCAGATCAATGACGAAGAAGAAACCCGTGGCCAGCAGCGCCGGCCACAAAGTAAATTTCCAGGCGTATCGCAGGACGTAGAACGTCAAGAAGGTCGTGATCATCATCGTGCCGGTCACTGCGATGCCATACGCAGCACCGAGAGCGGTCGAAGAGCCAAAGCCGATCACCGCGGCTATCACTGCGACAAAGAGTGCCGCATTGACCGCTGGCACGTAGATTTGGCCGACCTCCTTGGCCGACGTGTGCGTGATGCGCATGCGCGGCAGGAACCCGAGCTGAATCGCCTGCTTGGTCATCGAGAACGCGCCCGAGATCACCGCCTGCGATGCGATCACGGTGGCGACGGTCGCAAGCAGGACCATCGGCACCAGTGCGCCCTGCGGAAACATGCGGAAGAATGGATTTTCCAGCGCGCCTGGATGAGCCAGCAGTAGCGCACCCTGGCCGAAATAGTTCAGCGTCAGTGCCGGGAGCACGAGCGCAAACCATGAGACCCGAACCGGCGCCGCACCGAAATGACCCATGTCGGCGTACAGTGCCTCGGCGCCGGTGAGCGCAAGTACGACCGAGCCAAGCGCGACGAACGCGAGCCAGCGGTGCTCCAACGCGAACTCCAAACCGGCGAGCGGGTTCAACGCGGCGAGGATCGCTGGGGCCCGCAACAGATGAACCAAGCCGGAGCAGGCCAGGACCACAAACCAGGCCACCATCACCGGCCCGAACACCGCGCCAATGCCCGCTGTTCCTCGCTTTTGCAGCATGAACAGGACCACCAGCACTGCGAGTGTGATCTCCACGACGTAGGGCGTCAGCGATGGCGCCGCCAACTCCAGCCCCTCGACCGCAGAGAGTACCGAAATGGCCGGCGTGATCACACCGTCACCGTAGAACAGCGCCGCGCCGAAGACGCCGCTCATCAGCAACAGGTGACGCAGTTTCGGGTTGTCGGCCACCGAGGACGCGGCCAGCGCGAGCAGCGCCATGATGCCCCCTTCGCCGTGGTTGTCGGCTCGCATGATGAGCGTGACGTATTTGAGCGTGACCACCACCATCAGCGACCAAAAGATGAGCGAGACGATCCCGACGATGTTTGCCGGGTTCAGGGTCAGGCCGTTGGCCTTGTCGAACACGGTCTTCATGACGTAGAGCGGGCTCGTGCCGATGTCGCCATACACGACGCCGAGTGCACCTAGCGTCAGTGCGGCGCGGTTGGAAGAGCCGGGTCTGCTTCTCATGGAATGCGGGCCCTAGGCAAGTCGCGGGGCATCGGTTGCGGAGTGCGGCAATTGTGCGCCAGCGCAGAACAAGGCTGGCAGGGGCTATAGGTTGGTTCTGCCTTTTGGAGCGTAGGAGGGGAAGACCTTGCGCGCAGAATTCGCGCTTCTAGCGACTCACGCGCAGTAGTGCGCCGACGTGTAGGTCGACCGTGGGACATGCAACGCCGCCCAGTCGCCAGCCGCGAAAGCAGGGTTACGCGTCCGGTCAGCGCGAACTCCAAATCCGAGACTTCGCCATCCGCATCGGGGTTCATGTCTGGTCGCAAGTGCATCAGCGCGTGAACGAAAGCTGTCTTCCAGCTAGTTCGATCCGAGGAGCCGTGCAGCGCGTTGACGTTCGGCATTTGTTACCCCAGGTGGTGGTGGGAACACCGGCAGTCTGCAAGAAATCGCTCGAATCCGTAGGACAGATTCCGCAGAAGACCACGCGGTGGACCGAGGAGATGCCCTGCCTGCCCTGCGTGCGACCAGAAACAGACCTTGCAGTGGTGGGCGGAAGTTGTGGCCCAACACGAGGTGCGGAGTCCAGTCTTTGCCTTGTGGCGCCTGGAAGGTTTCAGATCGGAACTTTCCATTGACACACTGGCAGGCCTTGCAAACTTTCGCACGGGCCATATTAGGGTTAACCCCATGCGATGCTGCATTGCAGCATCAAGGAAGGCCCGCTATGCACTTCGCCCTCGCTTCCATTGCTCTCATTGCCGTCGTCGCCGTACGAATTTACTTTGGTCGCTTGGCAGCAACTGACCTTGCCCCTGGAATCCGTACCCCATAACGAGTCACGAATTGGCTTGCTTGGGTTGAGCCGCAAGCCAGTTTTTCTCGAACCGCATCGGGCTGACGTAGGCCAGCGTCGTCGAGTGCAGACGGGTCTGGTTGTACCAGAGCAGCCCAGGCGATGATTTCATCCTTGGCTTGGCGCCGGGTGTCGAAGCGTTGCCCGTACAACCGTTCCACCTTCAACGAGCCGAACAGCGTCTCGCTGCAGGCGCGCGCAGGCTCCACCCCACCACCTGGCGGCTGAACAGGTCAATCACCACGGCCAGGAACAGCCAGCCCTCGTTGGTGTGGATGTAGGTGATGCACCCGCCCAGACCTTGTCCGGCTCGGCCACCGTGAACTGCCGATCGAGCAGCTTCGGTGCGATGGGTAAGTCGTGGTTGCTTTCGGTGGTGACCTTAAAGCGACGTTTGCCTTCGCCCGAATGCCATGCAGCTGCATGAGCTTCTGAACCCGGTCCTTGCCCACCCGGATGCCTCTGACCAGCAATTCCTTCCAGACGCGCGGCCAGCCGTAGGCGCCATGCGCTTCAGCATGACTGGCCTTGATGTGCACCAGCAGCGCGTCGTCGCTCGGGTGACGCCGCTGGGCCGCCTGGCCCGGCGCACGAAGTGCTCGTGGTAGCCCGCCACGCTGGCCTGCAGCACCCGGCACTGCACCGAGATCGGCCACACCCGCCGGTGGCGAGATGAATGCGCCTCACTCTGCTTCTTCGCATCGACCATGAGTTCACGCCGCCAGGCTCAAACTTGGCGGCGTTCTTGTTCACGCGCCCGTGGCGTCGCTGGGCGCGGGACCGTCGACGATAGTGGCGAGCCCGAAGCGCTCGGGGCGGGGCGCGAACTGCCAGTAAAGGAGGATCCCGAGGACTCCCAGGACCAGCACAGTCCGCGCAATCTTTCGTGTGCGTGTCAACACGATGCGAAGTCTAACGAGCAAGGTCGTTGAGTCGGACTGGCCGGTATGTGGCGGCGATCTCCAGATATCGAATGAGAGTTCGTGGCCGTGAAGAGCCGGCTAGATTCTCGCCCTAGCTATTCGCAGGGCAATTCTCAAGGGGCCTTCTGCGCGAGGTCACTCATGGCTTCATCGAGCGAGGAATGAACAAAGACGTAACCGGCCCGCATTGCCACTGCCGGCACTGCGTTCTGCCCTTCCAGCAGCAAGTCGCCCATTTCGCCCATCGCAAGCCGCAGCAGCGCCGACGGAAAGCGCAGCAGTACACGACGGCCGAAGGACCTGGACAGCGCTTTCGCGAAATCAGCCTGCGGGCGCGTGTCAGGTGCGACGGCGTTTACGGCGCCAGCAAGGTCGGCGCGCGCTATCGCGAAGCGCACGAGGCCGAGAGCATCGTCCAGGTGGATCCACGGAGCCGGCTGGCGACCAGAGCCGAGCACCGCACCCATGCCCAAGCGGGCGGCCAACGCCTGCATTGGATACGCCCCGTCGTCGCGGCCGAGGATGACGCCAAACCGCATAAGCACGACACGCACGCCCAGCGCCTCCGCTCGCCGCGCCTCATTCTCGATGGCCAAGCAAAGGTCGGACTGGAACTGTCCCGGTCGTGGTGGACTGGCCTCGTCGCGCGGTTCGAACGACCCGCCTGGCGACGCGCCGTAGAACCCAACGGCCGATGCGGCCACGAGCACGCGTGGTGGCTGTCGGAGACGCTGAATCAACGCGAGCAGCCGATCGCTCACGCCCGCGCGGCTGGCGAGCAGCGTGCGGCGACGAGCATCCGTCCATCTGCGGCCCAGCACGCGCGCGCCGGCAAGGTGGACGATGCTGTCGATAGCGGTGTCGGGCGCGATCTCGTCGAGCCGCGCTACCACGCGCACGTCCTGGCCAAGCCTCGACTGGGCAGACCGAGCGTCCCGGGACAGGGCGATCACTGGTCGGCCGCCGCGGCGTAGCGCGGCGACGAGGGCGCGGCCGACGAAGCCCGTTGCGCCGGTGATGAGTGCGGCGCCGGCGGCGCCAGCTGCGGCCGGAGAATTCGAAGTCATGACCGCAGTGTGCCGCGTCGGCGCCTTTCCAAGATCATGTCCGACCGAATTTTTCTCGTCCTGCAAAGGTGCACGTGGAGCCGAGTGAAGCAGCGCAGCGCGTTTCGGATGTGGCGCAGCCGAGAGCTTCGTCACGTCAAACGGTCTCGCCGTGCTTCGCGCCCCTCGAGCGGGGGATGCGCCGGTCGCGGCGCGTTTCGACAATTCGTTCCACGGCTGCGAACGCCAAAGACTTCCAAAGAAACCATCCGGTTTTGGATTGGGCATCGGAGCCTCAAGAAGACCCCCCGAGCGAGTTACCGACGTTTGCACATTCGACTGGCTACTCGCCCTTGTCCAGCCTGTACTCGGCATCGACGCGATAGCGGTCATCCGGCCGACGGAGCCGAGTGGCTGCGCTCGGTCTCGAATACGGATCACAAGGACTCGAACGCGGCCAAAACTGGAAGTCGTTCTGCGTCTTCGTTAGCATCCCCTTGTCCGTTAGCCGGAATTCCCACATCTCCTTCTCGACATCGCGAAGCCTTTGCGCCAGTTCGCGCAGACTCATCACGCCGTCGCGAGCGTGCGCCATCGCGACGTCGGCCTGATCAAGAGCGCTCCGCATCGCGCCTCATCGAATCATTCGGCGGAGCGTACTGGCGACAACTGGAAATTCGGCACCAGTCCCTGAGTGCCCTGCAGTAGCGGGTCATGCAAGTCCCGCGCGATCCGTCGGGGGCGCACAATGGAACGCCATAGGTGAGGGCCGGCAAAGTTGAAAAAATGGAAAATTTGTTCTCCCAGCTGTCGCAGTCCGTGCCGCGGGCCAAGTCGCTGGAGGAGTTGACTCGTCCCCTGCTGGACATGCTTGGCGCCGCCACCGGACTCGAGTCGACCTACCTCACGACCATCGACCTCAAGGCGGATGTCCAGCACGTGCAGTTCGCACGCAACGTCGGCGAGATGCAGATCCCCGAGGGCCTGGATGTTCCCTGGGACGATACATTGTGCAAGCGCGCTCTTGACGAAGGACGCATGTACACCGGAGACGTGCAGAACTGTTGGGGTGATTCGGACGCGGCACGTGCGCTAGGTATTCAGACCTACGTGAGCACGCCAGTGCGTACGCAGGAGGGCGAGCTGCTTGGAACTCTCTGTGCGGCGAGTGCCAGCCGCAAGGCTCTGACACCGACCGCCGAGCCAATGTTGCAGCTCTTCTCTAGTCTTGTGGGCGGGTGGGTCGAGCGCGAGCGCCTCGTCGAGCAATTGCGTTCGGCAAACGCGACGCTAGCGAATCTCGCCTTGTCGGACCCGCTGACCGGCCTCCCCAACCGTCGCGCCATCGTCGAGCAGCTCGGCCGCTTTCTCGCGCGCGCCAAGCGTGAGGGCAACAAGGTGCTGGTCGGCCTGGTCGACATGGACGGCTTCAAGGCAATCAACGACACCTATGGCCACCCGGTCGGCGACCAGTTGCTGACCGAAGCCGCGCGTCGCATGCGCGAGGCCCTGCGTGCGACCGACACGGTCGGCCGGGTCGGCGGCGACGAGTTCGTCGTGCTGGCGCCAGGCCCACATGAGGAGGGTGCCCAGCCCCTTCGCATGCATTGATGTCGTTGGCTCGATCATGCGTTGGCCAATGACTTGGACAGCGTCACATTGACGCATCCGACGAAGTCGGGGAAGACGGTGCAGATGGCGTCCAATGCCGGGTCAGGACGCACAACCTCGCAGTCGCGCAGTGTGAGCGGGAAGCGGTCTAGAAAGCCGAGCAGTGCCGCCTCATCGGCGAAAGCCGTCGGGTGCATGGCGATTTCCAGGTCGATCGGCACGCTGAGTGCAAGCAGGCCGCCCGGGCGAAGTACGCGCAACAATTCATGGACGCTTGCGGCCGGCTCCGGAGCGTGTTCGAGCACCTCGGCAGCGATGACCACATCAAAAGATGCGTCGTCGGCTGGAATGGCGGACAGATCGCCGCGGACGCAGCGAACGCGGTCACCCGAACCCCGAACCTCATGGTACGCGGCAGCGAAGCGCACCGCCGCGGCGCTGCGGTCGACGAGTGTCAGGCATGCATGGGGCCGCGCGCCAGCCAGCAGGCCGCTCAGCCGGCCCGAGCCGCTACCGACCTCGAGCAGCGCACCGGCACACGGCGCCCCGGCCAGCACCTGCGCCTGCGTGCGCTCCAGGCGGCGGCGTGCGAAGCCCAGAACCAACGCGTCGAGGTGCATGCTCGTGAACGCGCGCGGCTGGTTGTACCAGGCGTCGTTTTCGGTCTCCTCGGTGAGCGCGTTGAAAGCGTCCATATCGGAGAGGCAAGTGTCCAAGGTCTGTCCGGAGGCGGCCATCGTCCATTCAATTTCACGCTCCACTTCATCGAACCATGTACGCGGCAGCGCTGCGTAAGCACTCGTTTGCGCGGCGCCCCGCGCTCCCGGCGCGCGCGCTCGGTTAAGAAGCTGGGCGGTGAAAGGATGGACAGACGAATCAGCTAGTGAGGACATCGACAGAAACGGCCGAGTGGGCGGAAACAATGGTTATTCAAGGATATTCGAAATTCGGAGGGCAGGTCGGCAACCGACCTCGAACAAGGGGCGAATTTCGTGGCGCGGCCCCATCCAGGTGCTGCCGTTAAGGATCTGCTCATCACTCGTCTGCCAGCACTGGCTGCACCGGCAGTACAGTCGTCGAACTCGTTCAAGTCCAGGCACGGGCTGCAGAGGTAAATAGAACCAGCCAAACACTCACAAGCAACGGCCCTCATCGAATCAAACCCCGCCCCATGCCCATACTTTCACCGCCTGCAGCGCCGCCATCAATTCGTTCGCACGGATGGGCTTGGTCACGTGGGCGTCCCATGCCCGCGGCCAGGCAGGCTTCGCGGTCACCCTGCATGGCGTTGACCGTCATCGCCACAATGTGCAGGCGTTCGTGGGGCGGGTACTTTGCGGTGATGCGCCGGCTGGCCTGCAGGCCGTCCATCTCGGGCATCTGCACGTTCATCAGCACGACATCGTAAGGCTGGCGCGCCAAGCACTCGATGGCCTGGATGCCATTGCCGGCGATGTCGGCATCGGTAGCCCATGCGTTGCAATAGCGGCAGCGCCAGCTTCTGGTTCACCACGTTGTCCTCGGCCAGCGGGATGCGTAGCGGGTAGCGCTCGGCCAGCGTCGAATCCAGTCCCTCCTTGCCTGCGCTAGATTACGCTGGCGGTATGCGCGTCGCGCCCCTGACCAGCAGCGTGAACAGCGTGTCGAACAGCTGGCTCTGTTCTATCGGCCATCTGGGCGAAAGTACCGGCACCCGACCTAAAGCCGTCTCTCAGCGATGGCGATTGACTTCCGACAGCGATCGGGGATGCGCCGAAGTGAGCGCGCTGTAGGAGGCTCGCGACCAGAGATAGCGGTTGGCGGCAACGTGCCCGCCCGACCGCATCCGCAGAAGGATCAGAGACCAAGCGGGACGTTAGCGACCGAGTGCAAACGTACCGAAAGCAACTTCGCTCAAGTTCAGTTGCAGCTCGCCGCGCCGCCGCAGCTGATGAAGTTGCTCGAAACGCCCATTTGCTCCCGATCGCGGCCGTACAGGGATATCTGTTTGTAGGCCGAAGCACCGCTTGGGGTCGGGCTCCACGCCAGCGTCTTCGTCGTCGAGCCGTTGCGCTTGCCGTCGATGTTTGAATGCCCGGCCATCGCGGAGCCTGAGCAGTCGCCCGCCAAGCACAGAGTGATGTCCTTCGGAGAAACGGTGGCGTTGCCGGCCCAGCTGGCTGTGAAGCTGGCAGTCGCGCCGTCATAAGTGACCAGTGCCTTCTTGGTGGCGCCTTCGAGTTCGAGCCAGGGAATGCTTGCCAGGGCGGCCGCTTTCGGCGGGACGCCGTCCACGCGTTTCATAAACGTCGCCGAAAGATGAGTCGCGGCCTGGTCAGAGAAGAGCTCAACCTTGACTAGGCGGCCGCGCTTGTAGAACGCATCGATCAACGCATCCCCGCCGGCGAGGTCGCCACCGAAATTATCGAGCGAGACCCACGACGAGCCGCACGAGCTGCCCACTATGCTCAAGCGCGATATGGGTGTGGTGCAAGTGGCACCGTCGTCCAGGGCCGCAATCGGGGTCGTGTCCCATCCAGTGCCGTCGACGCTGTGCTGGTAGACCTTCGCGGCGTGGACCGTGCCATTGAAATTGCTGACATCAAAGGACAACGCGCGCGTGTATCTCGGGTTCAAGTCGACGATGTCCACGCGCAAAGTGCGCTGCACTGCGGCGCCTATGTGAATTTCGTCGGAGGCGGTCTGACCCAGCAGCGTCCACGCAGTGGAACCGCTGCGCTGAACGACGGCAAGCTCCGCGCCGTCGAACACAGCGTCACCCTTGACGATGTCGAAACCGACCGAGCACATCTTGTCTGCCCCGGTAAGATCACAGTCTTTCATGACGGGATTGGCGACAACGCCCCCCAGCAGACTGGGGGTCGCGAGGCTGGCCATGGTGCAGATCCCGTTCGCTGCAGTGTTGGCCGTCAGCGGTGTACCGCCGTCCGCTTGGAGGTGGAAAAGCGGGTCGAATATGCCGGCCATGTGTGAGGCGCAGGTTGACACGTCGGCCGCGCCGATCGCAGAGCTCATCGTGGCGAACAGCGTCGAGATCCCCGTCATGTCGACGTTCAGGCCCGTCGTGTCTGCCACGATTGTTCCGGACTTCGTTCCATCGCTTCCGATGAAAACGTTGCCCGATCCGATCTTCCCCTCTACTTGGACGAACGCAGACGCGGGACCGCTCGCAGCGGCGTCAGACCCGGTCGTGATCTTGACGGCGTCGAGCAGTTTGTCCATCCCTGTTCGGTTGGCCGAGAACGCGTCGCTCGCGAAGTCCACGGTCGTGGGTAGGCCCATGGCTGTCAGCACCGGGGCAAGCGCGTCCAACAGGTTCTGCTTCTTTGCGGCCAGCGCGGCGTCCGAGGGTGCAGCGGCACTGGCAGCCGGGTCGAACATCGCCGCCGCATCTTTGCCAAGGGCGAGCGACACGGCCGCGTGAGTCAGCGGCGTGACGTTCGCGGTGCCGGCCTTGTCAACCACGGAGTAATAGCAGGTGTTTGCGCCGCCGACGAGTCCACAGGCCTCGATACGAAACGGGGCCGTCATTCCGCTGACGGAAAGTCCGCTGAAGCTGCCGTCAGCCGCGGCTGAACCGGAAACCGTGGCTCCGAGAGCATCCTTGATGGTCACTACAGCATTAAGCATTGGCGCGCCAACAGCGACAGTCCCCGAAATGGACAACGGGGTCACGGTGGCCGGTGCAGAGGTGGTTCCTCCACCGCAAGCACTCATGAGCGCTGCGCATGCGGTGGCAACCGCAACAAGGCTGAATCGAATCGACATGGCGTGAAACCCTTTTTGGCTGAAGTGACCGGCACGCTGATGTGCGTAGCCTTCGTTTCGGTTTGTCGGCGTATGCCGTTCAGCCTTGAGATCAAGGTCCGCGCAGCGCCGCTGGATTCGCGTCGAGTGCGACTTCTTACTCGTATTGATCATGCGTCCATCACCTGTCGTCGATTGGTTGGTGAGTCGCCGCTTCTACGCTTCACCGCCCAGCCTGGGTTCCCGAGAGCGGGTGGTACCGCGTGATTCCGAAGTCGCCCGAACTGGTCGACTCGTGCGAAGGCACCGCTGCGGCCCTGCACTCGATTGACAGGGAAGTGAACGACCGCAAGACCAAGCTCGACGCGAACTCATCCAAAGAGGACCGAACCGACGGTTTGCCACGCCGCACCGGTGACGACCTCCATAGAATGCTCCCCCCTGAGCGCGGCGTCGTTCAACACGAACGCTTGTCTGTCGCAACTTCGAACTAGAACTTTCGCATCCCATCGGGGGAACTTGGGCTTCTTTGGGAACGCGCAACCAGTGGCTTCAGCGCCGGCGCGAGTCTCAGTCGAGGTCGCACGTTTCCCAATGCTTTCGCTGGTGGCAGGGCAGCGGCCCTAGCGGGACCTTCGCAAGTTTCATGTATTTCTGGGCCGGAGACAGCCCAGATTCACTTGGATTGAAGGTTTTGCGTTATTCTTGATGCGCCGCCACTGCTACATGAAATAAGTGCATATTTTCGAGCGCGAGGTCAATG
>JANYBE010000297.1 GCA_025360945.1 Rhizobacter sp.
TATCACTCAACGACAACCTCACGCTGATGGACCTCGACCGCCACGCCCGGCCATGGCTCGACAAGTCGTCGCAGAAGAAGGCACTGCTGCAGGCGATTGCCGACTTCGGCATCCGCACGCACGACATCGGCGCGCCGGCCGGATCGCTGTCCGGGGGCAACCAGCAAAAGCTCGCCATCGCAAAGGTGCTTCAACCCGGGCCGCGCGTCGTCATCCTCGACGAGCCGACCCGCGGTGTCGACGTGGGCGCCAAGCGCGACATCTACTTCCTGATCCAGCGGCTGGCCGCCCAAGGTCGTGGCGTGATCGTCGTGTCGTCGGAGCTGATCGAACTGATCGGCCTGTGCCATCGCGTCGTCGTGATGCGCGCGGGCACGGCGCAGGCCACGCTGCACGCAGACCACCTGACTGAAGAGGAACTCATCGCTCATGCCACCGGCACACATTAGCTCCGCGCACGCGCCGATCGAGGCGCGCCGCGCGCCATCGTGGCAGCAGCGCCTGCACGGCGTCGGACCGATCCTCGGCCTCGTGCTGCTGTGCATCATGGGCACCGCGCTGAACCCGGATTTCGCGACCTGGGACAATGCGATGAACGTGCTCACGCGCACCGCCTTCATCGGCATCATCGCTATCGGCATGTGCTTCGTCATCATCGCCGGCGGCATCGACCTGTCGGTCGGGTCGATGGCCGCGCTGATCGCGGGCAGCATGATCCTGCTGATGAACACGCTCGCCTCGCACGTGGCGTCGCCGGTGCTGGTGGTGTTGATCGGCATGGCGTTTGCGCTGCTGCTCGGATCGGCGTTCGGGCTCGCGCATGGCCTGCTCATTACCAAGGGGCGCATCGAGCCGTTCATCGTCACGCTCGGAACGCTGGGCATCTTTCGGGCGTTTCTGACCTGGTTCTCCAACGGCGGCGCGATCACGCTCGACGGCAAGCTGGCGCAGATCTACGAGCCGGTCTACTACGGCGTCTGGCTGGGCATTCCAGTGCCGATCTGGGTCTTCGTCGCGGTGGCGTTTGCCGGCGCGTTCCTGCTCAACGGCACGCGCTACGGCCGCTACGTGCAGGCCATCGGATCGAACGAGCAGGTGGCGCGCTATGCGGCGGTGGCGGTGGACCGCGTAAAGATCCTCACCTACATGCTGCTCGGCGGCTGCGTGGCGGTGGCGACCATGCTGTACGTGCCCCGCCTCGGGTCGGCATCGCCCAGCACCGGCCTGCTCTGGGAACTCGAGGCCATCGCCGCGGTGATCGTCGGCGGCACCGCGCTCAAGGGCGGCGAGGGGCGCATCGCGGGCACCGTCATTGGTGCCGTGCTTCTCTCGGCCATCAGCAACATCCTGAACCTCACCAGCATCATCAGCGTCTACCTGAACGCGGCGGTGCAGGGGGTGGTGATCATCATCGTGGCCTTCCTGCAAAGAGGACGGCGATGACGCGCATCCGCGCGCCGCGCAAGCGAACGCGGACATTGTTCGAGCCCCAGAAAATCAACCAGGAGACATCCGTGAATCGAAGACTCTTTTCCCGCATGGCGATCGCGGTCTGCACGCTCGCTGCAGCACAGGCATTCGCCCAGAACAAGGTGGTCATGGGTGTGGCGATCCCGGCCGCCACGCACGGCTGGACCGGCGGTGTGGTTTATTGGGCCAACCGCACGAAGGCCGAGCTCGAGAAGCAGTATCCCGGCCTGCAGGTGATCGTGAAGACGGCGGGTTCGCCCGCCGAACAAGCCAACCAGGTGCAGGACCTGCAGACGGTCAGCAAGATCGACACGCTGGTCATCCTGCCGTTCGAATCCGCGCCGCTGACGGCGCCGGTCGCGCAGGTCAAGAGCAAAGGCGTGTTCGTGACAGTCGTGGACCGCGGCCTGACCGACGTGAGTGCGCAAAACGCCTACGTGGCCGGCGACAACCCGGGCTTCGGCAAGGTGGCCGGCGACTACATGGCCAGCGCGCTGGGCGGCAAGGGCAACGTGGTGGTGCTGCGCGGCATTCCGACCGTCATCGACAACCAGCGCGTCGACGCCTTCATGGCCGCGATGAAGGGCCACCCCGACATCAAGGTGCTGGACGCCAAGCACGGCAACTGGAACCGCGACGACGCCTTTAAGGTGATGCAGGACTACCTCACGCGCTTCAAGCAGATCGATGCGGTGTGGGCCTCGGACGACGACATGGCCGTCGGCGTGCAAAAGGCTATCGAGCAGGCCAAGCGCGGCGACGTGAAGCTCGTGCTGGGCGGGGCCGGATCGAAGGACTACATCAAGAAGGTGATGGACGGCGACAAGATCGTGACGGCCGACGTGACGTATTCGCCGAGCATGATCGCCGACGCGATGAAGCTCACCGCGAAGGCGCGCGTGAGCGGCCAGGCGATGCCGGGCACAACCATCATTCCGTCGATTCTGATCACGAAAGAGAACGCGTCGAAGTACTACTTCCCGGACTCTCCGTTCTGAGCCATCCGGAGGGCGGCCATTCGGCTGCTCTCCGATTCGGCAACCTAGCCGAACCTCGCCGCAGCGCGAAAAGCGTCGAACCGAGGACGGCCGGGTGCGCGGTCTTGGCGATCGGCGCCGCCATCATGGTGGGTGGAAGGCCTGGGGGAATCGACGGCTATCGAGCGCGCGCCATCACCAAGAGGATCGCGTCGACCTTCTTGTTGAGCCTGTCGGTATCGTCGCGAATTGCATCGAGGGTGTCCTGCGAGTCGTCCGCTGAGGCCACAGTCGATTGTTCCTCGACTGGCGCAACGATGTCTTCGTGCAGGCGTTGCAACTGCAATCCGATCCACCCGAGCGCAATCAGCACCATAAGCCGCCAGGACCATTCGGCAATTTGAGTCTTCATCTCGATTCAATCCTCCGCGAGTTCAATTTCGCCCGATTGTCGAGCTTGGGCAGCCGCTATGGTCTGTTGAGCGAACGGTAGCCGCCAGTTGATGAACGGTTCCACGCCGCGGCCGTGCGAATCTACAGTGTGCAGATGGAGCCGCCGAAGACGCCGGAAGAACAAACGCTGCTCGAGCAGGCCATTGCCGACATGCTCGAAGGCAAACCGTCGCCGCCGCGCAAGATCGGTCTGATGTGGAATTTCGATTCGGGGCCGTCAGCCGAGGGAGCCGCGAACATGACCCGGGACGAGCTGGCAGCCGCTGCTCCGAACTGGCTCGCGATCGAGTCGTTCTCAGCCCAGACCAAGCGCGACATGCTCGCCATGTGGACCGAATCAGTCATGGATGCGATCGGGCACGATCACCTCGAGCCCGATGCTTGGGAGGCCTTGTACCTCAGGTGCACGCTGCACGCGCTCGACGAAGGGCGATACTTCGCCGCCCTCCGGTTTGCCGAGATGGTGTTGAGCGAGCCGGCGGCGCATTGTGCCCCGCAGCTGCGACCGCGCAGACCGGAGCCCGCAACGCTTGCCGATCTGCGCGATGCGATGGAGCAGATCAGGGCACGGCCGGCGAAGAACTGAAGCGATCGAGCTACGATGGCCTCGAAAGGAGCCGCCATGCCCATCCCCAAAGCCGCTTGGGTTATGCAGTTCGCTACGGAGCTGCACCGGGCGAAGCCCGACGTAGACAGCGAAACAGCTATGCGCATCGCAATGGATTCGCACGAGCACTACGCTCACCTGGCTCCCGAGGACGCTGTAGCGGTCTACGCGATCGACATGCCGCCGAATGCGGACGATTCAGCGGGCGACGCTTAAAAGGTTCGCCCTACTGAGACCCCGCAGCGGCTACCCGGTGAAGACGGCATACAGCACCGTCGCGATCAGCAGAGTGAAGCAAAGCACGCCCCACAGATCGGAAATTCGCGGCGTCCGGTTCGACATACGTGTTGGTTGTTCCATGCGGCCATGTTGATGCACACATGGCTACCGGCACAACCCTACGAATAGGTGTCACAACCCTGCGTTCAGGTGGTTGCAAATTCAGCGTTCGATGTTCTCGGCACAACGGGGCCGTCATCCACGCGGCGCCCTGGCGATCTCCTTCGGAGCTCCGCGCCGCGATGAACGTCGTCGGGCCAGGCGCGGGGAAGAAAGCCTGATGGGTGGGCTCGCGATGCGCACCGTGCTACTACTACTGCTTTGCGCCGCTCATGCGGAGAATGCGTCAGACCCATCATCGCGCACTGCTTTTCAGCTAGTCGCCAATCGATCGATCTTCGGGCTTTAGGCATCGCCTTCTCCGGGGCGTGTCGGCGTGTATCAAGATGAGCCTTGGGAATCTACCGCCACGAGTCGGTGTGCACGTCGGCGGGGTCCAGCGAGAAGCTTACGAGCCGGCCCTTGACATCGGCGTGGACATTTCGGCCACGCGTGAACTCCCACTTCTTTAGACCGCCGTGCGGTTCCAAACCCAAACCGAGGCAGGGGTGCAAGGTGAGGTCCGTCGATCTTGCACTTGCGCCCTTTGCCATAGAGCTCCTGACCTGCAGGGCACATACAGCGGTGCGCCTCGCGTCGAGCCGCTCGTCGCGCGAGCGCATGCCGTTGTCCGGGATCAGCGCATCGCACCTCATCTCGGCCAGTGCCGCCAGGTTGGCTTCGCTGTGGTACCCGGCATCGGCGGTAATCAAGGTGTCGGCAGCGAGTACAGAGCGCACACAGACCGCGGGCAGCAGCAGTTCTTGTTCCGAGCGTGCCATGGGCCTGTGCCTCCGCGAACGCCGCCCGGTTCTGGGTCTTTCGGACGGCGAATTCACCCGACAGAAGCCGCGCCCACGGGGCGCACCTCGCAGTCGCGTCCAATGTCCGCAGTGGCGATGTCAATGCTGGCTTTGTGCACGTCCAGGTCGACATGCAAAGTGATAGATTTCTCCGTGGCTCGACTCCTTGCAAATTTGCAACGACCCGACCGACCATCGGTCCGGTGCATTGGTGGAGCTCGGCACGCCCCTGGCGTGCAACGTACGTTGTTGCAGGGGTCGAGCCGCCCGAAGTCACGAAGCCAACTTTTCTAGGCGTTTCAAACAGCAGGATCTCACGTATGAAACCGTCCCTTCCATTGCGGGTCGCATCGGTCCTCACGCTCCTCTTTGCCGCGGGTCACACTATGGGCGGTTTGAGCTCCTGGTCTCCCGCAGGGGAAACAGAGGTGCTCCGTGCGATGGGGTCCTTTCACTTCGACGCTTCGGGAAGCAGCCGAACGTACTTGGACTTCTACCTCGGCTTCGGCTTCATCTTGAGCGTCTATATGCTGATGCAGGCGGTCGCCTTTTGGCAAATGGCGTCGTTGGCAAAGACCGATGCAAGTCGCGTTCGCCCGTTAATCGCCACCTTCCTTCTGGCATCAGTCGCGTCCGCGTTCTTGTCCTGGAGGTACGTTTTCTTGATCCCTGTTATTTCGTTCTTCGTCATCGCGGCTTGTCTTGGGGTTGCCCTTTTTTCTGCGGGCAAGGGTGCAGACGTCTTGTAACCCCTTGTAACCCTTTAATCGAGCGGACCCGCGAGGGCTGCGCCAGATAGTTCGCTGGAGCGCAACGCAAGTCTGGGTCTTCGTCGTCGTTTGCCACCACGACCATATGGTCGGAGCCTTCGTCATGTGAGCCGCGATGGCTGGATGTGTGGGGCAACCTGAAGTTGCGCGGCGTGGAGAAAATTCGGTTCGTCTCATGCAGTGAATCGACCGCGCTCCTTGCCGCTCTCAACGAGGCGTAGCCGGGCGCAACCGCGATGCCAGCCGGTCGACAGCTCGAAACTCTCTCCGCGGTGCCGCCGTGATACCGCAGCTCTGTTCGCGCGATTGCAGATTCCGTGCGACTGCCGCGCTGTCGCGAGTTGCGCGGTCGCGCGGTCGCGCGGTCGCGCGGCGCGGCTGATCTTCTGACCCAAGGGACGCCACTGCGGTCGTGATGCTGACTCGAGCCGGCAACTGTGATCCCCGAGGAGCCGGAAGTTCCTCCTTTCTGAGCGGTACTGAATCGGGTACAGGGTCATTGGCGAACCCCTGCTACTTCAGCTTGGTATGCCCGGCAGGGGGCAGGTCAAGAAATAGAGTCAGCCCTGACCCAAGTTCCGAGACACCGTCGGAGTACGAACGGTTACGCATTTGGCAAAGCAAATATCCTAAATAAAAGAAATAACTATTCTGATTTCCATTGGATTCATACAGTCGGCTCCATTGCGAGCAAAGACAAAGAATGTCAGACA
>JANYBE010000318.1 GCA_025360945.1 Rhizobacter sp.
CTCGGTCGCGCAGCGCATCACGCGCGCTTTCGACGCCCCGCTCACGCTCGAAGAACACACCGTCGACATGGGCGCGGGCATCGGCATGGCCTGCTGGCCCGAGCATGCGGCCGATGCCGACGTGCTGCTGAGTCGCGCCGAGGTCGCGATGTACGCGGCGAAGCGCCGCACCCACGGTCCGCTGATGTACGACGCCTCGTTCGACGCCGCGAGCGCGCAGACGCTGTCGCTGCTGACCGAGCTGCGCCAGGCGGTCGAGCGCGGCGAGCTGCGCCTGTACCTGCAACCCAAGCTGATGCTCGACAGCGGCCGCATCAGCGGTGCCGAGGCGCTGGTGCGCTGGCAGCACCCGCAGCGCGGACTGGTGCCGCCGATGGAGTTCATCCCTTTCGCCGAGCAGACCGGCTTCGTCCGGGTGCTGACAATGTGGGTCTTCGAAGAGGCGGCGCGCCACTGGCTCGCGCTGCAGCTCGAGGGCATATCGCTGACGCTGTCGGTGAACCTCTCAACGCGCGACCTGCTCGACCCGGATCTGCCGAAGAAATTCGACGCGCTGCTCGTCAAGCACCGCGTACCGGCTGAGGCCTTCTGCCTGGAGATCACCGAGAGCGCGATCATGGACGATCCGGCACGCGCCCTGGCCACCCTGAATCGGCTCAGCTTGCGCGGCTTCAAGCTCTCGATCGACGACTTCGGCACCGGCTATTCGTCGCTGGCCTACCTGAAGCGGCTGCCGGTCGACGAACTGAAGATTGACAAGTCCTTCGTGCTAAGCATGGAGAAGGATGCGGACGACGCGAAGATCGTGCGCTCGACCATCGACCTGGCACACAACCTCGGGCTCACCGTGGTCGCCGAGGGGGTCGAGGATGCCAAGGCCTGGGACATGTTGCGCGAGCTCGAATGCGACGAGGCGCAGGGCTACCACATGGGCCGACCGATGCCGGCGATCGAGTTCGTCACCTGGTCGGCCGCCTGGCTGGAGCGCAACCCGCACCGGCCGGCTTCGGCGTCGAGCCTGATGTTCCATTGAACAGGGCACACGCCGCGCGCCGCAGTGCGGCCTCGTCATAGCCCGCGTAGCCGAATAGCCAGCCGCGTCGCTTCGCCTCGATGCAATAGCGCGAGATCGGGGCGAGCTGCACGCCGGCCTCGGCAGCGCGCGCGCTTAACGCCGCGTCGTCGACACGCGCGCCCACCTCGTGCGCGAGATGCATGCCTTGCAGACTCGGCACCAGCATCAGTGCGCCGCCGCTTACGCGGGCGAGGTCGTGAATCATCGAGGCCTGGCGCGTGCGGTAGAGCTCGCGCATGCGCCGCAGGTGGCGCAGCAGATGGCCGCCCTCTATGAAGCGCGCGAGCACGTCCTGCGGCGCGCCGGGCGAGTGCCGGTCGCTCAACGCGCGGGCGCGGGCGAACGCATCGACGAGCGCATCGGGTAGCACAACGAAACCCTGGCGCAGCCCGGCACCAAGCGACTTCGAGAACGTGCCGACGTAGAGCACGCGCGCGTCGTGCGCCATGCTGCGCAGCGCGGGAATGCGCTGCGGGCCGTACTGGAACTCGCCGTCGTAGTCGTCCTCGATGATCCAGGCCCGCGCTGACCGTGCCCAATCGAGCAGCGCGGCGCGTCGCGCCAGGCTCATGCGCACCCCGAGCGGGAACTGGTGCGTCGGCGTGACGACCGCGAGCCGCGCCAGCGGCCAGCGCGCTGCGCCTTGCGCGATGCACAGGCCTTCGTCGTCGACCGGAACCGGACGCGCCAGCACGCCATGTGCGAGCAGGTTGGCGCGGATGCCGGGGTAGCCCGGGTCTTCGACCAGCACCTCATCGCCCGGGTCGAGGAGCAGGCGCGAGATGAGATCCAGCGCCTGTTGCGAACCGGCGGTGATGACGACCTGGGCCGCATCGCAACGGATGCCGCGCGACACCAGCAGCCACTGCGCGATCGCCGCACGCAGCGGCGGATGCCCGGCCGGGTCGTGGTAGCCGGCGCAGGCAATGCGCTCCACCGATGTCGTCTGCCGTTCGAGCCGCTGCCAGAGCGCGAACGGGAACTGGTCCAGCGCCGGCTGGCCGATGCGAAACGGCAGCGGCAGCGTCGCGAGCGGGTTCCAGCGCAGGCCGGTCTCGGCGATCAGGCGTCCGCGCCGCGACAGCAGCTGATGGGCGCCGACACCGCCACGGGAGGCACGCGGCGCGACGGCAGTGCGCTGGGCGACATAGGTGCCGTCGCCGACGCGCGCCACCAGATAGCCCTCGGCCGCCAGGCGCTCGAAAGCCCACAGAACGGTGTTGCGCGACACCCCCAGCGCGCGTGCGTGCTCGCGTGACGCGGGCAAGCGCGCGCCGGGCGCGAAGGTGCCGGCGTCGATCGCGTCGCGCAAGCACAGATAGACCTGTTGGCGTAGTTCGGTGGTTCTCTGGCTCATGGCCAAATGGCTCTTTTCATCGGCTCTCAAGTGTCTACGATAAAGGGCCATCCTGACGAAGCCCGATTGCATGAAGACACCTGTCCCGCTGACGCTGACGAGCACTGTCGTCCGGCTCGAGCCGCTGACGCTGGCCCACGCAGACGCGCTCACACGCGTCGGGCTCGATCCCGAGTTGTGGCGCTGGATACCGACGCCAATAGTCAGCGCCCAGGGGATGCGCGCGTATGTCGCGACCGCGCTCGACGAGCAACAGCGCGGCGTCGCGCTCCCGTTCGCGATCGTCGACGCGACGAGCGGCGCGGTCGTCGGCTCGACTCGCTTTGCCAACATCGACGTGCGCAACCGCCGCCTCGAGATCGGCTGGACCTGGCTTGCGGGCAGCCACCAACGCACGCGCGCCAACACCACGGCCAAGCGCCTGCTGCTGGGCCATGCGTTCGATGCGCTGGGCGCGAACCGCGTCGAGCTTAAGACCGATGCGCTTAACGAGAAATCCCGCCATGCGATCGGGCGCATCGGCGCGACGCAGGAAGGCATCTTTCGCCAGCACGTGGTCTGCGCATCGGGCCGGGTGCGCGATACGGTGTACTTTTCGATCCTCGCCGCCGAATGGCCCGCGGTTCGTCGCCACCTCGACAAACGGCTTAACAACTGAGACCCCGCCATGTACCTGCCCGCACACTTCGAAGAGAACCGCCCCGAATCGCTGCATGCGCTGATCCGGGCGCAGCCGCTCGGCCTACTCATCACGATGAGTGAC
The DNA here is from genome assembly GCA_025360945.1 of Rhizobacter sp. Lineage (GTDB taxonomy): Bacteria > Pseudomonadota > Gammaproteobacteria > Burkholderiales > Burkholderiaceae_C > LMDS01. The sequence goes on from JANYBE010000318.1 coordinate 3,196, forward strand.
GCCGGCCTGCAGGCCAACCCGTTGCCCTTCATCCTCGACGCGGACCTGGCCGGCGGACCCGGCACCCTGCGCGCCCACGTCGCGCGCGCGAACCCGCTGTGGCGCGAGGTCCGCGGCGATGTCGACGCGCTGGTCGTGTTCCAGGGCCCGCAGGCCTATGTGTCGCCGAACTGGTACCCGAGTAAGGCCGAGCACGGCAAGGCAGTGCCGACCTGGAATTACGTGACGGTGCAAGCTCGCGGCCCGCTGCGCGCAATCGACGACGCGGCCTGGGTGCGCGCCTTCGTCACGCGCCTGACGACGCGCCATGAGTCGGTCCAAGCCAAGCCCTGGGCCGTGACCGATGCGCCGCCCGACTACATCGACACGATGGTGCGCGCGATCGTCGGCATCGAGATCCCGCTGACCGCACTGAACGGCAAATGGAAGGTGAGCCAGAACCGCTCCGCCACCGACCGCGAAGGCGTCGTGAATGGCCTGCGCGCTGCAGGGCTGACGGAGGCTGCCCGATCAGTCGAGGGCTAGCGTTGGGCTAGCGGGCTGCCACAATGACAGCCCCGTGACCGCTTCCCTGCCAACCTTCGTCCCGCTCGCGCCGCGTCAGTTTTTCGCAGCCACCGCCGCGGTGATGATGACCATCCTCCTTGGTGCGCTCGACCAAACCATCGTCAGCGTCGCGCTGCCCAGCATCGCGCGCCAGCTCGGCGGCTTCGAGTGGATGGCATGGGTGATCTCGGGCTACCTGATCGCCGCCACCGTGGTGAGTCCGCTGTACGGAAAGTTCAGCGACCTGTTCGGCCGGCGCCGCGTGCTCGGCGCCGCGATCGTCGTGTTCGTGCTCGCATCCGCCGCGTGCGCGCTCGCTCAAAGCATGCCGCAGCTGGTGATCGCGCGGGTGCTGCAGGGCGTCGGCGGCGGCGGGCTGATCTCGCTGGCGCAGGCGGTCGTCGCCGATGTCGTGCCACTGCGTGACCGCGGTCGCTACCAGAGCTACATCAGCATTGTCTGGGTCGTCGCCAGCATGCTCGGGCCGTTGGTCGGCGGCGTGCTCACCCAGCAGCTGTCGTGGCCGTGGATCTTCTGGATCAACCTGCCGCTCGGGCTGCTTGCGCTGGTGCTGGTCGAGACCTCGCTGCGCACGCTGCCGCTGCACCGCGGCGAGGCGCGCATCGACGGTGTCGGTGCGCTGCTGCTGCTGACCGGACTGACGGCCGCGCTGATTCCGATCACGCGCGTCGGCCAGGGCGGCGCATGGTTCGAGACCTTCAACCTCGTCGGCTGGGCGCTCTCTGCCGTGCTGCTCGCCGCCTTCGTGCGCCAGCAGCACCACCACCCCGAGCCGATCGTGCCGATGGCGCTGTTCGCGAACCCCATCGTCGTGGCGGTCTGCGCGATGCTGTTCCTGTTGTTCTTCAATTTCATCGCGTTATCGCTACTTGTGCCGCTGCGGCTGCAGATGATCGCGGCCTCGAGCACCACCGACGCCGCGCTGCACCTGTTGCCGATGACGCTGGCAGTGCCGATCGCCGCGTTCCTCGGCGGCCGCTGGCTTGCCCGCACCGGCCGCGTGCGGCCACCTCAAAAGCTCGGCGTGGTGCTGGTGCCGCTCGCGCTGCTGGTCCTGAGCTTCGCGCCGGCCACTGGCGCCTGCGCCACGCTCGGGCTGATCGTCGTCGGCCTCGGCATGGGCCTGCAGATCTCGACGGCGCTGATCACGGTGCAGCAATCGGTGCCCCGGCCGATGGTCGGCACGGTGACCGGCCTGACCGGCTTCTTCCGCCTGCTCGGCGGCGCGATCGGCATCGCGGTGCTGAGCACGATCGCACTGCTGCTGTTGCGCGCGAACGCGGGCAGCGACGCCGCGTTCCGCCAACTGATGCAAGTGTGCGCGCTGGTCGCGTTGCCAGCGCTGTGGTGCGTGAGGCGCGTGCCCGACTTGCATTTGAACGAAACCTCGGCCGTGCCGGCCGCGACGGAGTGACCCCTTGATCCGCTCCCTCCTGCTCGGCCTCGCATTGCTCGCGAACAGCGCGCACGGTGCGCCCCCGATCGAAGACACGATGGCCCAGCGCGTGCTGGCCTGTACGGGTTGCCACGGCTCGCAAGGCCGCGCCGCGAGCGACGGCTACTACCCGCGCATCGCCGGCAAGCCGGCCGGCTACCTCTACAACCAGCTGCTGAGTTTTCGAGACGGCCGGCGTCAGTACGCGCTTATGGCCACGCTGCTTGCGTCGCTCACCGACGATTACCTGCGCGAGATCGCCGCGCACTTCGCGCAGCTCGAGCTGCCGTACCCGCCGCCGCAGCCGGCTACGGCCAGCGTCGATCTATTGGCGCGCGGCGAGAGGCTGGTGATGAAGGGCGACGTCGCGCTGCGCGTGCCGGCATGCGTCCAGTGCCATGGCGCCGGCCTAATGGGCGTCGCGCCCAGCGTGCCGGCGCTGATCGGCATGCCGCGCGACTACCTCAACGCCCAGCTCGGCGCGTGGCGCACCGGCAGCCGCCACGCGATGGCGCCCGATTGCATGGCGCAGGTCGCCAAGCGACTCGCCGTCGACGACATCAGCGCTCTGTCGCAGTGGCTGGCCGCGCAGACGGTGCCGGCCGGCGCGAAGCCTGCGGCGGCCTTGCCCGCACCGGTGCCCTTGCCCTGCGGCGGGGTTGCGGGGAGCCTCCCATGAGACTCGCCCTCGCTCGCGGCATCGCCGCAATGCTGGTGCTCGGCGCGTCGCTGATCGGGCTGATCGCGTGGCTGAACGTGCGCGGCGAAGACCCGCTTACGCCAGATGCCGCCGCACACGCATCGGCCGAGCAAATCGCCCGCGGCGCCTACCTCGCCCGCGCCGGCAACTGCATGGGCTGCCACACCGAGCGCGGCGGTGCCGCGTATGCGGGCGGGCGCGGCGTGCCGACGCCGTTCGGCAGCGTGTTCGCACCCAACCTCACGCCCGACAGGTCGAGCGGCCTGGGCGACTGGACCGCGGTCGAGTTCTGGCGTGCCTTGCACAACGGCCGCGCGCGCGACGGCCGGCTGCTCTACCCGGCGTTCCCGTACCCGAACTACACGCGCATCACGCGCGTCGACTCGGATGCGATCTTCGCGTACCTGCGCAGCCTGCCCGCGATCGCGCAGGCGAACCGTGCGCACACCCTCGAGTTCCCATTCGACCAGCAGGCCGCGCTCGCGGTCTGGCGCGCACTGTACTTCCGCCCGGTGCAGCCCGAGACCGATGCGTCGCGCAACGCCGAGTGGAATCGCGGCGCCTACCTCGTCGAGGGCCTGGGCCACTGCAATGCCTGCCACGCCAGCCGCAACGCACTCGGCGCGACCGCGAGCCCTCTCGACCTGGCCGGCGGGCTGATCCCGGTGCAGAACTGGTATGCGCCGTCGCTCACGTCACCGCATGAAGCAGGCGTGGCCGATTGGAGCGACGAGCACGTCGTCGCGCTGCTCAAGACCGGCGTCGCGCAGCGCGGCGCGGTGATGGGGCCGATGAGCGAGGTCGTGAGCGGCAGCACGCAACACCTGAGCGAACCCGACCTGCGCGCGATGGCGAGCTACTTGAAGGGCCTGCCGCCTCCGGCGACGCAGGCCGCCGTCGCACCGCGAAGTGCCGGGTTGATCGCCGCCAGCGGCTCCGGTGCGAAGCTCTACGACCGACACTGCGCCGCGTGCCACGGTGATCAGGGCGAGGGCGTACCCGGTGTCTACCCGGCTTTAGCCGGCAGCCGGGCGGTAACGATGCGCACGCCCGCAAACCTAGTGCACATGGTGCTCGAAGGCGGCTTCCCGCCTGCCACCGCCGGCAACCCGCGCCCGTACGGCATGCCGCCGTTCGCAACCGTGCTGAGCAACGACGAGGTCGCGCAGCTGCTCACGCACGTCCGCAGCAGTTGGGGCAATCAAGGCACGGCGGTGTCGGCGCTGGACGTTACGAAATTCCGCAGCGTGAGCGCGAGGTAGTGCCTCGCGCCGCCCCGCCAGCCGACGAACGGCCCCGATTTAGGGCTTGACGAACTTCAGTACGAACTCGTCCTTGGATTGCAGCGGCATGGGCGTGTTCTGATCCCGCGGGTCGGCCGGATTGCGCAGGAAAGTAGCCTCGGCCGCGAGCCTGAAACCCGCGGCCTCGACTTCGCGGCGCAGGAACGCCTCCTCGATTCGATGCAGCGTTCCGGACTCAGAGATGCCGGTGCCGGGTCGTCCCGCGTGATCCGCGACGACGAACATGCCGCCTGGCTTGAGCGCACGGAAGATGCTGCGATTCATTCGGTCGCGGTCGACGCCGAGAAAACCGAGGTCATGGTAGTTGAACATCAGCGTGACGAGATCGAGCTTCGCGTCCGCGACGGCCGGTGGCACCGGATCCTCGAAGCGCTGCATGGCGACGACCATGGGCGCGGCCGCGATGTTGTTGCTGCGCAGCTTCGCGTCGCGGTCCGCCACCGCGGCGCCGGGTGCACGCGGTGCAGCGGCCGGTGCCGAAGCCGCTACGACGGCGACCGCGCTGCGGCCCTCGGGCGCAGCCGGAACGGGCAACGCGCGGCTCGGGTCGCGCGGCTGGCTTTGCCCGTAGACCGTGCCAGTCGGCCCGATCGTGCGCGCCAGCAGTTCGGTGGTGTAGCCACCGCCCGCGCTCACGTCGAGCGCCACGATGCCCGGGCGAATGCCGATGAAGGCAAGCATCTGCACAGGCCTGCGGCGCAGATCGTTGGTGCGGTCTGCGGCACTTCGATCAGGCGCCGCGACGATGGCGGCAATCTGCGCGTCGGACAACATCGCCGAGCCCGGCGCGACGGTGCACGCGACGACGACGAACGCGAGCAAGGCGGCTGAGGCCGCGGCGATCGGTACACGATTCATATCTCTCCTGCGCTGGTCGCGATTGGCTTCGCGTGAGGGGCAGAAGCATACAGATGCGACAACCCCTCTACAGATGCGACAACCCCTCAGTTGATCACGGCACTAACGTCGATCTCGAAAACGTCGATCTCGACTGAGCCACCGTACAAAAGTGTCGTGACTTCCGCGGCGATGCAGGTGATGCCTGGGTACGGGTCCACAACCATCGGCGTTGGGTAGACGATGTGCAGCGTTGTCTGGCTGCGTATAGACACTCACGTGCGGCTCCGTGCCGCCAATGCCTATGCTGCCGCCCGAGCGGCATCCGCCGCTCGAAAAGTTTTGGGACGAAGATGAACACCTGTTGCGAGTGTTGTCGAAATTGTGCACAGACGCACCGGGTTTCAACGCGCTGCGCGCTGGCAATCTAGGGCGGCGACACTCGAGACTGCGCCGCGCATCACCCTGCGGCGTTGGCCGCCGAACGCATGCCATGCCCAACGGAAAAAACGCCCGCGGCCGAAAGGCCTAGCCGTTCTCCAAAGGAGTTGCTAAGGCTGGCCTCACTGCCCCCACTATCCGCCCCAGTCAACGGACTGGGGCGCTCCCTTGCCCAGGCGAAATCGCTTCCGGGAGCGACGGGTCTGCCCCGTGGTCGCCCGTTTCCCTCCAACTGCGGCTGGCATCCAGGTCAACCACTGAGGCGCACAGCGCGCCTAGAGCAGTTCCTGCGCCGAGCGAGCTAATTCTTCGAGGTCCGCGAGCAACCGGCCGGCTTCATCGCGCGTGGCTTGACGGATGCCGTACTGCACTTCGTCCTTGAAACTTAGGATGCGGCGGTAGCGACGCTCATGACCATCGGGTAACAGATTGCCCAGTACGTCCCGCAGAAGGCGGGGCGCCTGGGCATGGTCCTGCTGGTTGACGACCTGCGCTCGCTTGGCTGTGAGGCTGTCGCCAAACGCGATGGCCGACAGCACAATCTGGCTGATAACCGGATTGCAGTCCTGCCCCACCTCCGCAAGCAGATGCGCCTGCTGGGCGGCTTCGCGGTACCCCTGCGCGACGCGCAACCGGCCCTGCCAATACAGCGCGTCGACCTTCTTGCGCGGGCTCTTGCTTGTCATGCTGGCTGCGCCGCCTTGGCGCGCCGGGCTGCTTCCTTGGCGGGTGAGACTCCTTTGAGTACTTTCGCGTCCCGGCTTACCTCAGACCACCAGAGGTCACTGGGTGACAGCTTGGCCAGCTCGGAGGACGTGAGAACCACCGGGGAGATGTTGACCCCCAGCCGGTCGCCCAGCACCTGCACAGCGTCGCGCACCTGGCGACTTGCGTCCAGGCTGTCATCGGCAAGCACGAGCGCGAGGTCCATATCGCTTCGAGGCTCGTCCGTGCCACGCGCGACGCTGCCGTACAGCCATGCCGAGCGAATCTGCTTTTCAGCGGCCAGCCCGTCGCGCAGCTGTTCCTGCAGCTGCTGCCAGTGCTGGCGCTCGGCTTCGAAAAGCTGGGCCAGCGCTGATACCAGCGGCTGGGCCAGTGCCGGTGCAAAGAGCCTGACGCTAGCCGGACCCAGCACCTTGACGGCGCCCTGCGCAACCAGGGCGCCGAGCGTGTTGCGCACGCCCCGCGCCGTCATGGCGCAGTCCGAAGCCAACTGCGCCGCACTCTGGGCGCCGCCGTGGTTGAGCAGCGCGCGGAGCACACGGACGTGCCCGCCGCTGGCCAGCAACTGGGTCAGCGGAAAGCGCAAGAAACTCTGAACTGACGAAGGCTGCATGGTGCTCACATCGTAGAGTGTATCTACAAGGAAGTCAAGTTCCTTATATGGAACTATGGTTCCCACTAAGGAAGTCAAGGTGTTGCGCCCAGCCCCGGCAAGCAAGGGATGGCCTGCCGGGCCGGCGGTCAGCCAAGCGAGCGCGGTGGCCACTTGAACCACCAAACGAGAAGGCCCGTCGCTGCAGACGCAACGACGGGCATGAAGGGGCCCGCCTCAGCGGCTTACCAACTCCTCAAGAGCATTTCAACCCCGCGCGCGGGCCGGGCGTTGGCAGAGAAACCTGGATGCGCTACAACGTGAGCGGCAGCGCCGATATGACCGACCCATCAATGGTGCGCGCTTTGGCGAGCCCGCTTAAGAGCATGGTCCGGGATTCGTCGGCGACAGTGGTGAGCGCAGCGATGCGCATCCCGTTCATAAGATCGAGTCAATTTTGACGTTTCCCATGGCGCTGCCGTTCGCCAATACCGCCACCGCCCACAAGCTCGCCCGAATGGTCTACTTCATGCTGACACGAGGTGAGGCCTACGTCGACCAGGGTCAGCAACATTACGAAGAACAGCAGCGCCAGCGCAGCATCGCCGCGCTTCAGCGTCGTGCAGCCGCCCTCGGCTTCGCTATCGCACCGACTCAGACTGTCTGAACCTCAATGCCAGACTTTGGTAGGCCGAGAGGCTGCGGGCTTGTGTCGACAAGCCAGAGAAACTCCAGCCTAGAACGGGATGTCGTCGTCCATGTTGTCGAAACCGGTCGCCGACTTCTGCGGTGCCGGCCGGGCCGCCGCTTGCGGCGCAGGACGCGAAGCAGGCGCCGAGCGCTGCGCCGGTGCACTGCGCTCACCGTTGCCACCGCCGCCGCCCTCGTCCTCAGCATTGCCACCAGCACCTTCGCGGCCGCCGAGCATGTTCATCTCCTGGGCGATGATCTCGGTGGTGTACTTCTCGACGCCGTCCTTGTCGGTCCACTTGCGCGTCTTGAGGCGGCCTTCCACGTAGACGGGGCGGCCCTTCTTCAGGTACTCGCCGGCGATCTCAGCCTGGCGGTCGTAGAGAACGACCGAATGCCATTCGGTCTCTTCCATCTTCTCGCCGGAATCCTTGTTCTTCCAGTTGCGCGTGGTGGCGATGCGCAGGTTGCACACCGCGCTGCCGTTGGGGGTGTAGCGCACCTCGGGGTCCTTGCCGAGGTTGCCGAGAACGATGACTTTGTTGACTGATGCCATGGCAGGCTCCGAAGCAGGTTTGGGATGGCTGTAATTATGGCGCCCGGGCTCCCGCCGACTCTCCCCCGTGGGATGGAACTCCGGGGGAATGCGCGCCTTCCCTCCAAGGGGCGTGACGACGGCTCACTTAACATCGGTCGGTGACCGAACCCCATTCGCCAAACGCCGCCCCATCGGCCCCCACCCACATCCTGCACGACGTGTTCGGCTACACCGCCTTTCGCGGCGCGCAGGCCGAAATCGTGGACCACGTGATC